>CACXFC010000001.1 GCA_902766835.1 uncultured Coriobacteriaceae bacterium
CTTGCGGCACATCCGTGTGCGATTTTGCAAAATCGCACACGGATGTGCCGCAAGAACCGACCCCAGGGCACACGCATGAGCGAGTCCACTTATGAAACGGGCGCCTCAGCTCGGTAGAACCAAGGCGCCCGATGTCGTGCACGTAGCTCGCGAAGTTACTTCACGGTAATGCTGGTGATGTGCGGGTTGGCGCCCTCGTACCAGTACAGGAAGCCCTCGGCGTCAATGGTGTCGCCCACCTTGAGGGCCTCGACGGCCTTGTAGACGTCGGAGTCCTTGTCGTTGAGGTACGACTCGACGGTGAAGGAGTACACCTTGTCGGCCAGCGACACGTTGAAGTACAGGTCGTCGCCCTGCGCGCCAGAGCCGTCGTAGTTGTAGAGGAAGGCAACCTCGGCGCCGTTGGGATCGACGGAGGGAGCAACCGTCAGGCCCTTGAAGGAGACCTTCTGGTTCTGGAAGTTGATGAGCTCGTCGGTGCCCAGCTTGTCGGTCACGTCGACCGGCGTAGCAATGTAGGAGCTATCATCCTCAAACTCGATGGTGCCCTCGGTAATCTCAATCTCGCCCGACCACTCGGCCTTGTAACCGCTGACCTTGATCTTCTGGCCCTCGACCAGCTTAGCGTAGTCGTCCTCGGTGCAGGTGGCGTTGTAGATGAAGTACGCACCATCGGCGTCGGCCGCATAGATGGTGGCCTGATTCTCCCACCAAGACTGCTTTCCCTGTACGAAGGCCTCGATGACGACGGGCTCATCGATTGCGGCAGCCGCGTACTCGGCATAGGTCATGACGCCTTCGGACTTGGCATCGGTGCCGTCACCGGCAGGAGCAGTGGCTGCAGGAGCGGCGCCAGAGCCGCCGTTGCCACCACCGTTAGATCCGCCGCAAGCGCTCAGCACAAAGGCCGAGGCACCCATCATCGAAGCCAGGAAGGTCCTTCTTGTCTGCATAAGCTTTGCCATAGTCAGTCTCTCCTCAGAAACTTGTCGTTTGGGCAAACACAGCCCCCATTAAACTGCAAACCCTTCAAGAATGAAAGCGCCAGCTTGCCGGCGGGCGCCTTCATTCCGGTTGGCACTCCTATCCTTTGCGCTTCTTCATCTCGTCACTGATGGCCACGGCGGCAATGCCCACCCAGGCGATGCCGAGCACCACAAGCAGGATCTTAGAGGCGCGCGGCAGCGGCCCCAGCGCCTTGGCGTCCTTTGGCCCAACGCCGCCGCCCAGCTGGTCAAGGTGGTAGAGCGCGAGCACGTCATCAAACAGGTTGTCTAGATACTTGTCGTCCACGGTCTCCTTGCGGCGCACCGACTTGGTCGTGTTCTCAATCAGCTGGCCCGAGGCGTCGCGCAGCGAGGCGGAGCCGTTGAAGACCGGCGTGATGAAGGTGTTCTCCGCATTGCCCAAAAGCACGCGCGTGGCGCCGATCTTCACGTTGTAGTGCACGTCGTTGTCCTCGCCCGCACGCGCCAGATAGTCCTGATAGTCAGGCGCCTCCTGCGCCTTCGAGGTCACCGGCGCGTAGCCCTCGGTCTGCGCGTAGGCAATCTGCACGTCGTTGGTCAGCAGGTACTGCGCAAACAGCCATGAGGCCAGAACCTCCTGCGGATCCTGCTTGTTGAAGATGCAGATGGAGGGGCCCTGCGAGATCATCTTGGGCGCGCTGGTATCATACTGCGGAACCATGCGCACGGCCGTCTCGAACTGCACGAGCTTGTCCTCGGCAATGTCAACCAGCGGTGCGTTGGAGCCCATCCACGTGGCGCCTGCCGACGAATCGATGGCAAAGATGCACTGGCCGGCATTGAGGAAGTTGGCCGGATAGCCACTAATCTTGAAGGTCGAGAACGCACCGGTCTTGGCGTGCTTGGCAATCTCCTTCAGGATGGCACGCGTGTCGTCGTTGAAGATCTCAATCTGCCCATCGCTGGTGGAGTAGCCGCCACCCTTCTGGTAGAGCATCTGGATCATCATGTTGTCGGTCGACTTGTCGATGAAGGGGATCATGACCTTCTGCCCGTTGACCACGTAGGTGCCGTCGGGGTTCTTTGCCGTGGCCGCCTCCGAGACCTCCCAGATGAAGTCCCAAGTAAGCACATCGGGCAGCTCAAAGCCCAACTTCTCGACGAAGGTCTTGTTCACGTAGCAGATCTCGGTCGAGCGCATGTAGGGCAGCGCGTAGTACGAATCCCCCAGCTTGCACTCGGAGAGGAACTGCGGGATCACCTGCTCCTGCGTAGGTCCGTCGAAGGCCAGCTCCGAGCCGCCCAAGCCATACTTCTGGCTGGCAAACAGTTCGTCAAGCGGGACCACCACGTTCGTGCCCGTAAGGTAGGTGGCAATGTGGTCGGGGTAGGTGATGCACACGTTGGGCGTGGTGTTGGTCGAGATGTTGGTGATGACGTCGTTGTAGATCTTGCCGTAGTCGGTGTA
>CACXFC010000002.1 GCA_902766835.1 uncultured Coriobacteriaceae bacterium
CATGACCATGACCATGACCATGACCATGACCATGACCATGACCATGACCATGACCATGACCATGAGCATCATCACGAGCACGAGCACCACCATCATGAGCATGAGGACGATCATGATCATGGCCACCATCACCACCACCACCATCATCATGACCACGATCACGAGCATGGACATCACCACCATGACCATGACCACGGTCATCACCATCACCATGAGCATCGCTCACCGTCGGACATCGCCGCCATCATCGACGCCGCCGACCTTGCGCCGCGCGCAAAGCAGATCGCGCACCGCATTTTCGACATCGTCGCCCAGGCCGAGGCCAAGGCTCATGGCCTGCCCCTCGAGGAGGTTCACTTCCACGAGGTTGGCGCCGTCGACTCCATCGTCGACGTCGTCTCGGTGGCCTACTGCCTCGACGACCTCGATGTGACCGACGCCTACGTAACGCCGCTGGCAGAGGGCCACGGCCGCGTGCGCTGCGCCCACGGCGTCCTCTCGGTGCCGGTTCCGGCCGTGACCAACATCGTGGCTGACAACGGCCTCATCCTTGAGCCGCGCGACATGCACGGAGAGCTGGTGACTCCCACCGGCGCCGCCATTGCCGCCGCCGTGCGCACGATGGACGAGCCGCCCGCGCGCTATCGCATCGTGCGCACCGGCCTGGGCTCGGGCAAGCGCGCCTACGACCCGCCCTCAACGGTGCGTGCGCTCATCATCGAGGCCACAGATGCCGAGCCCGCCCCGGCACCTGCTGCCGCTCCGCAGCCGGGTGACGTCCTTGGCGCGCCGCACCTGTGGAAGCTCGAGACCGAGGTGGACGACTGCACGGGCGAGGCGCTGGGCAAGGTGTCGCAGCTCCTGTATGACGCGGGCGCCCTTGAGGTGCACTACCTGCCCGTCTTTATGAAGAAGAATCGTCCTGGCTATCAGATTGAGGTGCTGTGTGGTGCTTCGCGCATCACGGCGCTCGAGAACGTGCTCTTCGAGAACACGACCACCATTGGCGTGCGTCGCTGCCCCGAGTGGCGCACGGCGCTGCCGCGCGAGGCCGCCGAGCTGCAGACCTCGCTGGGAACGCTGCGCGTGAAGGTGGTCACGCTTCCCAGTGGTGCGAAGCGTGCCTATCCCGAGCATGACAGCGTCGAGCAGCTGGCCGACACTGCGGGCGTCTCGTACCAGGATGCCCTGCGTGCAGCCATGGCAGCGGTGGCACAGGGGGAGTAGGACGCAAGGATCTGTCTCCGTTGAAATTAAGGGACACGCCCTTTTTTGCCCCGCGGGGCAAAAAAGGGCGTGTCCCTTAATTTCAAGGAGCGGTGGCGCTCCTACAGGTTCTCCAGCTCGTCTACCTCGCGCAGGAGGTCGAGGCCGCGCTCGTGGAACATGAGCGCCTGGCTGTGCGTCACGAAGGACTCCGAGCCGTGTGCGCTCACGAAGCGCATGAAGACGGGGTCAACGGCAAGGTGCGAGGCAAACACCAGCATCTCCTGGCCGTCGCCATAGCAGCGGTCGAGGAAGTACAGCGCGGCGTCGAGGTGGGTGCTCGCGTCGGAAACGCGCGTCATGAGCGAGCGCGTGGCCTCGTTGAACGGTACGCGCACAGCCTCGAAGGCATTGGCCACACCGGTCTTCGAGCCGCCCTGCCCGGCCCACTGGGCAACTGCCGCGCGGAGGTTCTCGAGCAGCGCGCTCTCCTCCGACAGCGCGCGCTGCGTGGCGGCACTGGCCGAGCCCTTGGCCAGCGACTCCTGCAGGGCCTCGCGGGCACGCCCCGCCATCCGCTCGATGGCGGCCGCGCCGTCAAAGCCGGCAAGCTCGTCCTTCTCGGCGGCAAGCTTGCCACGCACGGAGCGCAGCGCCTGTTCGGTGGCGTCAACGTCGTGCACCTCGTCGGCCACAGCGTCCAGCAGGAGGTTCACCAGCGCAATGCGCTCGTCGAAGGGCGCCATGCGCGCACGGCGCTCGATGGCATGGCCCTGGTTGCCCGCCAGGATCTCGCCGACCTTGTAGTCGTCCTGATACTTGGCAAAGAGCTCGTAGTAGAGCGAGAAGTCCTCGGCAATCTCCTTGTCCTGCAGGTACTGCGAGACCAGCGAGTAGTTGATGTCCAGCCCCTCCTGCTCGTAGGCAATCAGCATGCGCGAGAGGTCTTCCCAACCGCGCGCCGTCACGATGCGCGCGCCGCTGACCGCCGCCCTGACCTTGTAGAAGTTCTTGGGCTTGTTGGTGAGGTAGGTCGTGATGGAGGGGTGCATGCCATGGGCCACGGCATAGTCCATCCACACGTTCAGGTCGGGCTCGATGTCCATGCGCTTCATGCGGTCCATCATGGCTGGGTCGAAGTCGCGTGCGGCGCGGTTGTACTCGGGCGGGTTGCCCGCGCACACGATGATCCAACCCAAGGGTAGGCGGTGCTGGCCGAAGGTCTTGTACTGCAGGAACTGCAGCATGGCCGGCGCCAGCGTCTCGCTTGCGCAGTTGACCTCGTCGAGGAAGAGGATGCCCTCGGCAACGCCGGTTGCCTCGATGGCGTCGTGGGTCGCGGCGATGATCTCGCTCATGGTGTAGCGCGAGACCTTGTAGCTCTTGCCCGAGAAGGTGTCGTCGTCGATGTAGGGGAGACCCAGGGCGCTCTGCCTCGTGTGATGGGTGATGGAGTACGAGACGAAGTTGATGCCCAGGCGCTCGGCCACCTGCGCCACGATGGCCGTCTTGCCAATGCCCGGAGGTCCCATGAGGATGAGCGGGCGCTGCATTTGGTCGGGCACCAACGGCAGCCCATGCGCATCCTTGGCAAGGTAGGCGCGAATGGCGCCCTCTACCTGCTCCGTTGCTTCACGTATGTTCATCAGACGCTCCTTCGCTCGCACGTCGCGCTAGTAGACGCTCAGACTCTCAAACTCCCCGGGATGCAAAACCACCTGCAGGGCCCACGGTGGCACCAGCTCGGGCCGGTGGTCTTCGTCGTAGAAGACAAAGGCGCACTTGTACGGGGGCATGCGGTCGGGGTAGATGCCCCATCCGTCGGTGAAGTACACCAGACCCTGCAGGTCGTCAAATTCGCCAGCTTGCCGCAGCTCCTGCACGTAGCGGAAGGCGGGCCGGAAGTCGGTGCCGCCAAAGCCATAGAGCTTGATGCTGCGCCGCCAGCGGTCGAGGTCGGCCATGCAGGTTATCTTCGCGTCGCTCTGGACGCGCGCGTCGGCCTGGATGATGTGGATGTTGGTCTGCGAGAAGAAGCCGCCCTCGCTGGTAAGCACGTCGAAGGTGGCGTCGATGAACTCCTGCACCACCTTGGCCGACACCGAGCTGGAGGTGTCGATGACCACCGCAAAGTCGCGGATGCGCTTGTCGCTGCGGTACTCCAGGGGCTCGACGAGCGGGACGTTGCCGTAAAGCTGCAGGCCGTAGGTGTAGAAGACGTAGTCGAACTCGTCGTCGGAAAGGCGCATGTCCTCGTGCTCCACGGCAAACTGGCGCAGGAACTCGCGGTAGTCAACGCTCTCGTGCGCGCCCACCTCCAGCTCGCGCACGAGCTTGCCCAGGCCTGCGCCGCGGTTGCGCGAGAGTGTCTCGAGGTCGACGCGCATGCTCTTCGATGCGCGGCTCCAGGCCTCCTCGGCCTGCTGGAGCTGGGTGTCGGTCAGTGGCTCGGGGCGCTGGCTGGCATCGGGGGAGCCGGTGGTGGGGGAGTCGGAGGCCTCTTCGGCCGCGCCGTCCTCATCCGCATCGGCCAGGCCATCGCGGTAGTCGCTTCCGCCATGGCCGCTGCCCTCGCTGTCTCCCTCGCGCATGTCTTCCAGCGCAGACTCGGCTTCCTGCCGCTGCTGCTGCGTGGCGCCTGCCTGCTGGGGCGTTGCCGCACCCTGCCCCACATCGCCGTCCGACGAGCCTCCCGCGTCCTGCGAGCTGCCTGCCTGCGACCCGCCCTGCTGCGCCGAGGGCCAGAGGCTGTGGTCGTCCACATGGAACAGCGGCGTCCACTGCCAGCGCGCATTGGCGTAGGCGCCGTCGCGCAGGGTCCGGTAGAGCCGCTCGGTGGTGAGCTTGGCGCCAAAGTCCTCGTCAAGCTGCTCAAGGACCGCCTCGATCTTCGCGCCACGCTCGCCGGGACGTGCCCCGACGATTTCGGCAACAAGCGCCTCCGCAACAAGGTCGCAGGCAAGGTCCCACGAGGCGCCGTCAACGTCTCCCGAGACAAAGGGATGCAAGAGGATGCCATGCAGCAGGACGTGCGTGAGGTCGTGGACGGGCGCCTCGCGCCGCTTCTGGAAGTCCTCCAGCACGCGCCGGGCATCCACGTAGAGCGTCTTGCCGTCGCAGGCGAACGCGTCCTGCAGCTGGGCCGGCTTGGTCTCCAGCAGCCCGATGGAGGCCGAGAGGAAAGGGTTGTCCGACACGATGAGCCCGCGTGCGAGGTCGATGACCTTTACGGCCAGCTGCCAGGTGCGCTCCTCGGTTGGTAGGGGTGTTTCGGCCATGGACGTCACCGCCTTACAACAACAGGTCTTCGAGGTCGCCCAGACCCGCGCTGGAATTAGCCGCATGCCCGCGGCTGGGGTGGTGGGCAAGCAGCCAGGCGGCCGCCTCGGCGTGGCCTGCCGCCGATGCCGCCTGCATGGCCGCGTCCACATTGCCTGCCGTCAGGGTGTCTTCCCAGCTCCCCAACTCTTCAAGCTGTGCCATGCGGCCATCGGCGGCAAGAAGCTCCAGCAGCTTGCCGTTGCGCTCCTCGGTGCTGGGGGCAAGGTGGCACACCATGGAGGCCACCAGGTCTGTCTCGCGCTGGAGCCACGAGGTGGCATACAGGCGCTCCAGGAACACGTCCGGCGCGTGGTCGCACACGAACGAGACGATGCGGGGATGCGCCTTCGGCACGATCAGGTTTCCCAGGATGAGGCGCACGTACCGGTCGCCCTGCCCGCGCATGTAGTACATGTCGAGCATGCGCGCGCCAAAGGAGAGGCAGGTCTCTGCAGTCTGCTCGTCGCGCTGACCCTCGTGGCGCAGGGCATGCCATGCCCGCACCAAGCCGGCGCGCAGCAGGTCGTCGAACACGACGACGTCGAAGCAGCCCTCCGAGGCCAGCTGCACGACAAGGTTGCAGGTGGCGGCAAGGTCTGTGGGCCGCTCGTAGCCGGGTTGCGCCAGGCTCTCGTTCGCCCTGCCTCGGAAGGGCTCGAAGACTTCGGTGGATACCGTGGGGTCCATGGGATTGAGGAAGAGCGTGGGGCTCTGGCGCGTGAGATCGAAGCGCGTGAAGGTCCCCTCGTGGGGGAGAAGCGCGCGGTAGGTGGTGGGTGGATGGACGCCGCCCAGCAGGTCGATACCGCGGTCGAGCAGCAGGCGGGCAACGGGCTCGTTGGCGCAGCGCAGCGCCAGGGCCAGCGCCCACGATTCGTAGACGAATTCGGGAAAAGCCTGATAGGCGGCCTCAACCGTAGCGGCGCTCCCAAAGGTGCAGGCGCGTTCGAGCAGGTCGACGGCCTGGGTGGGCGGTACGTCCGCATAGTGGGGGCCAAGTGCAAGCAGTGCTGCGCGAGCGCTGTCTTCGTCGCCAAACTGTATTGCCTCGCGCGCGTGGCGCACAAGCGCGTCTGTGTTATCCGATTCTGTTGCCATGGCCGTCCCTTGGGTAGTGTGCCCTCCCATCCTAGTCCACTTGGCGCCCCGTTGCGACTACCCTTTCAGCGCCGCGCTAAAGCACGGATCTAAGGGCAACTAAGGGACACGCCCTTTTTTGCCCCGCGGGGCAAAAAAGGGCGTGTCCCTTAGTTGCCTGCGCAATAAAAAAGGCTCCTCGTCCTTTGCTTGGACGAGGAGCCGTGGGAGTAGCGGATGTCGCTGCGGGTCTAGCGGTGCTCGGGGACCTTCAGCATGAGGAAGAAGCCCACCACAAACAGCAGCGAGATGGACAGAACGCCCAGCGAGGGGTTGCCGGTCAGGAACGTGAAGGCCGACACCAGGCCGGTGCCCAGGATGGCGGCGTACTTGCCGAAGATGTCGAAGAAGCCAAAGTACTCGTTGGCATGCTCCTTGGGGCAGAGCTTGCCAAACTCCGAGCGCGAGAGCGCCTGAATGCCTCCCTGGAACAGGCCGACGCAGATGGCCAGGATCCAGAACTCGGTGGCGGTGCGCAGGAAGAAGGCGGCAAACAGCGTGATGCAGAAGTAGCCGACCACGCCCACCAGAATCATCGTCTTGGTGCCAAACTTGCGGCCCATGCGGCCGTAGATGATGGAGGACGGCCAGGCCACAAACTGCGTCACCAGCAGGGCCAGCACCAGCTGCGTGCCGGCAATGCCCAGGTTGGCGCCATAGCTGGTGGACATCTTGATGACGGTGTGCACGCCGTCGATGTAGAAGAAGTAGGCAAGGATGAACCAACGCAGCGCCTCGTCGGCCCAGATGGCCTTGAGGGTGTTGCCGATGCCGGTGATGGCCTTGGCGATGGCGTTGGGCTCATAGGGCTTGAAACTCTTCTGCTCGACGTTGCGCAGCATGGGGATAGTGAAGGCCACCCACCACACCGAGGTGATGATGAAGGCGATGAGCATGGCGGTCTGCATGGTTAGCCCAAGCTTCTCGGCATTGAGCACGATAAGCAGGCACACGATGAAGGGGATGCAGCTTCCCACGTAACCCCAGGCAAAGCCCTGGGAGGAGACCTCGTCCATTCGCTCGTCGGTGGTGGCGTCAACCAGAAGGGCGTCGTAGAACACAAACGACGCGTTGAGCATGACCGACGAGATGACGTAGATCACCAGGAAGGGCAGCCAGGTGCTGGGAAATCCCATAGCTACGGTTGCCACGGCGCCGGTGCCCACGGTGCCGATGATGAACTTCTTGCGCATGCCTTGCATGTCGGCCACCGACCCCAGGATGGGCATGAGCAGGGCGATGATGAGCGATGCGATGGTCTCGGCAAGGCCCCATGCTCCCACGGCCACCTCTTCGACGGCCGGGTCTTTGGCGGCAAGGTAGTTGAAGTAGATGGGAATGACGCTTGTTGCCAAAAGAACGAGCGCGGAGTTGCCCACGTCATAAAGAATCCAACTGATCTCGGCTTTGGTGAACTTCGTTCGTGCCATGGGTCCCCCTAGAGTTGAGCGTGTTTTCGGGTACACGACCAACACAGCATAGCAAGTGTGGCAAAGCGCCGCCGGTTCGTGCCTGCCAAGGGGCGCATTGCTTCGGTTGTTGAAACATTTGTGCCCGGCGCGGCCATTTAGGCGCGCTGTGAAGGATTCCCCTTCGCGTATTTGCGGCGCCAAAGGGTGGCCGCATGCGCTACCCTGAAATGCTAGGGAACCGTCTCCCGCACGACTTGAAAGGACCGCCCATGCCCGCGATACTGACGCATGACTTCTTTGGACGCGATGCCGCAGATACCGTATCGTCGCAGGTAAACCTTATGTCTAAGGACGCTCACGATGCGTTTCTGCTGGGCAACCAGGGCCCCGACCCCCTCTTCTACCTCATCATCGACCCGCGCATCTCCAAGCAGAGCCGCGTGGGTGACCTCATGCATCACGCGCGTCCGGCCAAGCTGCTTTTGGCGCTGCGCGACGCGCTCTCGATGCTGACGCGCGCCGAGCGCCCCGTGGGCGAGGCCTATGCGGCGGGATTCTTGTGCCACTACCTGCTGGACAGCGCCATGCATCCGCTGGTGTTTGCCAACGAGTACGCGCTGTGCGACGCGGGCATCGAAAACCTTGACCGCTCCGATGGCTCTGTCGTGCACGCCGAGATCGAGCGCGAACTCGACGAGATGGTGCTCTACGAGAAGCTTCACGAGACCGTGGCCTCCTACCGGCCCTACCGCAAGGTGCTGCGCGCGTCCGATGCCACGCTGGCCATTATCGACAAGCTGTACTTCTACATGAACCTCTGGACGTACAGCCGCACGCTCGAGCTTGACACCTACACGCATGCCGTCAAGTCGTTCCGCGTGCTGCAGCGCATGTTCTATTCGCCCAAGGGCAGGCTGGCCGGCGCCTTGGGCGTGGCCGACCGCACCTTCCGCCACACGAGGTATTCGCTGGTCAAGGCCATGTCGCACCGCAGCCGCGCCTCAGCGGAGTCCGCCTTTGCCAACAAGGACCACAACGAGTGGACCAACCCCTTCACCGGCGACACCTCAACCGAGAGCTTCTGGGACCTCTACGAGGAGGCGCTGGGCCGCGTCTTCGACGCCGTGGGCCTGTTCTTCTCGGAGGGCTTTGACGAGGAGGCGGCCGAGCGCCTGACGGGCAACCTCAACTTCTCGGGCCAGCCGGTCGACCCGGCTCTTGTTGACGAGCCGAGCGAGTGAGCTGCGCGTGCCCCATGAGGTGAGCCTCGCCACGCGTCATGTGATGCAGGCGAATCGATCGAAGAACACCAAGCCCGAGCTGCTGGTGCGGCGCAAGCTGCGCGAGGCGGGCCTTCCCGGCTACCGCCTGCACTGGAAGAAGGCGCCCGGTAGGCCCGACGTCTGCTATCCGGGGCGTAAGGTGGCCGTCTTCGTGAACGGCTGCTATTGGCATCGCTGCCCATACTGCGCCCTGCCCATGCCCAAGAGCAACATCGAGTTCTGGCAGGAGAAGTTCGCACGCAACCGCGCCCGCGACGAGCGCAACCAGCAGCTGCTTGCCCAGCAGGGCTGGAAGGTGCTGGTGATATGGGAGTGCCGTCTGAAGGGGGCCCACCTCGAGCCAACGACGCAAGAGCTGGTGGCAGAGGTCGAGGCGGCTTCCGAGCATGCGGGCGGTTGCATTCGCGATGTGGGCGCCACGGCTCCGTGGAAGCTGGCGGCGCGCCGCAAGGCGATGCGCTCCCATGCCAAGCGCCATTAGTGTAATCGCAGCGTTGTGCATGGATGCGGTTAAGTATGCCGAAATATGAATGGGACTAGTTGCATTCAACCGATTGCGTTATTCTTATCGCATATGTGAGATACGACGCATGCCGGACTTGGGCACAGCGTCGCAGGAAGGCAGTTGGCAATGGCAACGTACGTGTTTTCCGACGTGCACGGACACTTTGGCACGCTCGATCGCTTGCTCGAGCGCGTCTCGCCAACTTCCGACGACACGATCTTCATGCTGGGCGACATGATCGACCGCGGCCCCGACCCCATGGGCGTGGTGAAGTGCTGCTACAACCTGCCCAACACGACGGTGCTCATGGGCAACCACGAAGACCTCATGCTGTCGTACTACGCCGACCCAACAGACCTCACGGCACAGATGAACTGGGAGATAAACGGCGCCGGCCCCACGCAGAGCGGCCTGCGCTCCCTGCCGCTTGAGGAGCGCGTCGAGCTTGCGCGCTGGCTCTTCACGCTGCCGCTCTATGCCCAGACCGAGGTGGGCGGCCGCAGGTACCTGCTGGTGCATGCTGGCATCGACCCAACGCGCGTGGAGGCCGACGGCATTGAGGTGTGGGACGAGCAGGCCCTTGACGACGTGGTGGGCAACCAATACCGCGACGACCTCATGTGGATCCGCGACGACTTCTGGGGCGCGCCGACCGGCCTGGTGAACGATCGGGGCGAAGGGCCCATCGTCATTGCCGGCCACACGCCCACCAAATACCTCGACTACATGGCCGACTACCCCGACAGGATCTCGACGGACTCCAAGGGACTGTGCCGCATGGTGCGCGTGGGCGCGTGCGAGCGGACCGGTGGGGTGGCCGACCGCTGGGACATCGACTGCGGATGCGCCGGCGGCGCGGGCTTTGGCCAGCTCCTCATGCTGCGTCTGGACGACGGGGAAGAGATCTACGAGCCCGTCCGCGAGGGCGAGTAGCGCTAGCTCTGGCGCAGGGTGCTGTCGTCAGGCTCGAAGCGCTCCACGAGGTTGAAGACCCCGTCCTCATAGCGCAGCACGTTGATGGTGCAATTCTTCGAAACCCTGTTGGGAACATGCAGGCTGCTGGTGGCGTCGCACGAGCTGATGAACGCGCGCGTGCAGGCGCCATGGCTCACCGCAAGCACCGACTCGTGCCCCGGGCGCTCCATGATCTCGGTGAGGGTCGCGCGCATGCGGGCAATGACCTCGTCCTCCGAGCTTCCGCCAAAAGGCACGAGGAAGTCGCCGTAGGGGTTGTAGGTGCCGGGCAGCACCAGCTGGTAGCTGTTGCCCTCGATGCAGCCGTAGTTGAACTCCTTGAGGCCCTTGGTGCGCTGCAGCTCGACGGCCCCGCGCGTGATGATCTCGACCGTGTCGCAGGCGCGCTCGGCCGGCGAGGAGTAGGCGTGGTCGAAGGTGATGTTGCGCTGCTCGAACCAGTCGCGCGCAAGGCGTGCCTGCCCCTTGCCCAGCTCGGTGAGCGGGGAGTCGCACCAGCCTTGGACGATGCCGCGGGTGTTGAAGACGGTCTGCCCGTGGCGGGTGAGATAGAGCATGCGTGCCATACGTGGTCCTTTGCCGGTGGTGGGGTAGTGCGAACAGGTGGTGCCAGAAGCGCACACCGCCCAAGCATACCGCAACCGAAGGGCAATTAAGGGACACGCCCTTGCAAAACGCAGCTAAGACAAAGAGGGGCAATGGGGCTTATCGAACAAATGGCAGATGAGCAGGCCCGGGGCCTGTTGACGTACGCTCCCGCGGCGGGGCTGCTCCATGGTGCGGTGAGCGCTGTCGAGCAGAGCTACCGTTGGGTGCGCCCGCTGCGCTTCTCCGACGACCAGCTCCGTGCCCTGGGCAGCTGCCAGGCATGGCATCCGGGACTGTTCCGCCAGATGGCGCGCACCACCGCAGGCATCTGCATCGAGTTCGAGACTGACGGCGACGAGGTTGCCCTCGAGGTGGAGGTGGACGGCGAGCCCAAGGGCACGCGCGCCGTGCTCGCCGAGATCGACGGCGAAGACGAGGCTAACGAGCGCCCCCACGACGGCCTTTCGGTAGACATAGACGAGCGCCACGTGTGGTGGGGGATGCCTCCCGCGGGTCAGCAGGTTCTTTCCGCGCGCCTCGACGGAGCCGACCCCGAGGACGCCTTGGGCCTGCAGCCCCTGCCCGGAATGGCGCGTACCAGGCATGTGCGCATCTGGCTTCCCTCGCTGCGCGGCTGCCTCGTGCGCGACGTGTACAGCATCGGCTCGTTCATCCGCCCGGTGGCGCGGCGCAAGCAGCTGCTCGTGCTGGGTGACTCCATCGTCCAAGGCTTCGTCTGCGAAGACCCAGCGTGCTCGTGGCCGGCGCTTCTTGCCAAGCGCCTGGGGCTCGACCTCGTCAACCAGGGCGTGGGCGGCCAGGTCTTCCAGCCGGGGTCGCTGTTTGGCCTTGCCGGCTCGATAGACCCGGAGCGCATCATCGTGGCCTTTGGCGAGAACTACCGCTACGAGGCGTGCATGGCGCGCAGGGTCACGCGCGACGTGCGCTCGTATCTGCTGGAGGTCTCGCGCCTGTGGCCGCAGGTGCCCACGCACGTTCTCACGCCCCTGTGGCACGACGAAGAGCGTCATCCCTCGCACAAGATGAGCTGTCACGAGCAGGTACCCTCGTTCATCGAGGCCCATGCGGCGCCACACGACCAGATGACGCTGGTAGATGGCCTGGAGCTGATGGAGCACGACGCAACCCTTCTGGCTGACGGCTACGAGCACCCGAACCAGCAGGGGTGCCGCCAGATTGCCCAGCGCCTGAACGGGGTCATTCGCGTGCCGGGCCTGCGTCCGTCCTCGGTGGGCAAGCGCCGCAAGAAGCGCAAGAGCCGTGTGGAGAAGCGCCCGGACGACAATGGCATGACGCAGCTCCCGCTCGCGTAGGCGACTGGCGGCTCCGTGCGGCGTCAGCTGCTTGCGCGGGCTTATTCGTCGGCGCATGTCCGATGTGCTCGTAAGCCTTAATGTATTTACGCTAAGATGATTGGCTGTAACGCTCAGGCAAGGCTTGAGCAAGCCAGGCGTCACGTGCTGCAAAAGGCACCTGCCTCCACACGCAAGAAGCTGTTCTCTCTGGAAGGAGCTTTTCATGGCTAAGGCAACGGCAATCGAGCTTCGCGAAGAGTACCTGCAGCTCTTGCGGCAGATGGATGGCGACCCATCCGGCCGTGAGGCTGCCGAGGCGCACCTCAGCCAGTCGTACGCGCACCAGCAGGGCAAGGACCTGCATTGGGCCATGAACCCCTACATCATCACCGGCGAGCAGTACCAGAGCTTCCAAGAGGCCGCTGCGACCATAGGCTCCATCATGGAGAAGGTCATGGCAAAGTACCAGCGCGACCGCAACTTCCGCAAGCTCTTCGGCCTCGATCCAAGGATCGAGGAGCTGACGTTGGTCCCTTCGGGTTGCCACGCAGCCGTCCCCCTGTCGCGCATCGATGTCTTCTACGACCAAGAGGCGCAGGACTATTGCATCTGCGGCATTGTGACGGGCGCCATCGATGGCATGGCCGACGCCGCGGTGGTCTCGCGCGCGCTGTGGCAGACGCAGGCCTACCGCGCCTTCCAGAAGGAGCATGGCCAGACGAGGGACTTCGACCCGGTCAAGGAGTGCGTGCTCTCCATCCTGCACACCTACGGCTCGTGGGCCAATGCCGAGGAGGGGCGCAACCACCCCACCAATCCCTCGCTCGCGGTGGTCGACGTGCCAAACTCGCAGCGTGAGGCCGAGACCAAGACTTTCCTGTCGTGCCTGCGCGACCTTGGCTGCTATGCGCGCGCAACCACCTTCGACCAGCTGAAGATCATGAAGGTCGGTGGCGTGAAGCAGCTCGTGGACAACGAGGGCCCGGTCACCTGCGTGTGGCTGCGCGCCACGGCGGAGGAGGCGGCCGCCTACGTCAACGGCGGCATGGGCACCCTCATCGACGCCACGCGCCGCGGCCTGGTCTGCACGGTGGGTGGCTACCGCTCGTGGCCGTGCTGCACCAGGGGATTCCTCAAGGTCCTGCGCACCAGGGAGTGCCGCGACCTGCTCTCTCGCGCCGAGAACGCCTTCATTGCCAAGCACTTCATCGAGACCTACGTCCTCGACCCGTCCGTGGGCCTCTCCGACTTCTACGACCAGGAGAACTGGATCCTGCGCACGGCCGATGGCCACGACGCGAAGGGAATCATCGCGGGCACGCAGCTGAGCAAGGCCGAATGGCGCAAGCGTCTGGTGAAGAGCCTCAAGCGCCATGACGCAGTCTCGGAGCATGTGGATCATGAGCCGGTGGTGGTTGCCACGGTCAACGAGCAGGGCGAGCCATGCGAGCTTGAGATGGGCGCCATGCTGGGGCTGTACGTGTTTGAGAGCAAGCTGTGCGGCATCAAGGCAAGCGCCGGCTCGGGTTACACCATCGCCCACTGGGATGGCCCGGTGGAGATGGCGTGCGTCGTCGTAGACGAGTAGGTGCCACAGAATCCTTGTGACTGCGTGAGGCGGGGCCGGCTGCGTCCCGCCTCACTTGTTTTCTGTCGGGCCCGTGCGCTAGGGTAGAGCGGACAACTACGACGTGGAGGCAGCTATGACCAAGCTTTGCAACGCGTGCGCGCCAGACGTGCCCCTCTCCCTCTCGCCTGAAACAGAGCGGCGCATCGCCGAGCAGCGCCGGCAGGGGGCGCTCAGCCCGTACGCCACCGCTGACGACGCCGCCATCAGGCGCGACCAAACGCACGACCAAAACAGCCCGCTGCGCCCGGCGTTCGTGCGCGACGCCGAGAAGATCATGCATATGCCCGCCTACAACCGCATGAGCGGCAAGACGCAGGTCTTCTCATTCCGGGCGAACGACGATCTGTGTCGGCGCGGGCTGCATGTGCAGCTGGTGGCCCGCGTGGCGCGCGACATCGGCCGCGCTCTGGGGCTCAACCTCGACCTCATCGAGGCCATAGCCCTTGGCCACGACATCGGCCACACGCCCTTTGGGCATGCGGGGGAGCGCTTCCTCAACGACGTGTATCACCGGCGCACCGGGCGCTGGTTCTTCCACAACGTGCAGAGCGTGCGGGTGCTTGACGTCCTCTACGATCGTAACATCTCGCTCCAGACGCTTGACGGGGTCATCTGCCACAACGGCGAATTTGAGCAGCAGCGCTTTTCTACGAGCGGCCTTGCGGGCTTTGCGGAGTTCGACCAGGTGGTGGAGCGCTGCTGGGAGTGTGGCGATGAGGCCATAGGGCACCTGCGGCCCATGACGCTCGAGGGATGCGTCGTGCGCGTGTCGGACATCATCGCCTACCTGGGCAAAGACCGTCAGGATGCCATTCGCGCGGGCCTGTGCACGGAAGACACCTTCAATGACGGGCTGGGTGGCGCCTACAACCTCTGGGCGCTGGGCGCCTTCGTGACCGACGTAATAGAGAACAGCTTGGGCAAAGACCACATCCAGATGAGCGAGGCCGCCTTTGCCGAGATGTCTCGTGCCAAGCGCGAGAACTACGAGAAGATCTATGGCGCAAAGGAGGTCAACGGCGAGTTTTCGGCAGAGGTTGCCGAGCTGTTCGAGCGCCTCTTCGAATATGAGCTGGAGAGCCTGGAACGGCAGGACCGCTCGGCGGCCATCTTTGCGCACCACATCGAGCCGCTCGAGCGCCATCTGGCCCACTACGGGCACAGCTATGCCTGGCAGGACGACCCAAACCAGTGCGTGTGCGACTTCATCGCCGCAATGAGCGACGACTACTTCATGGCAACCTGCGAGGAACTCTTTCCCGAGGCCCGCAGGCTCTTCCCGCGCCGGACATACTTCGGGGAGCTGGTGCACGCCTAATGGCCCCCAGCTCACGTTGCCCACAATTAAGGGACACGCCCTTTTTTGCCCCGCGGGGCAAAAAAGGGCGTGTCCCTTAATTGCCGCAAATCTTCCGTACTGGTTGACGTGCCAAAGGGAAGTCTTCCCATTGGCGCCCATTGTCACTCGCTACCGGGCGGCGTCCACGAAGGCCTCGAACAGCTGAGGCATGGTGCCAAGCTGCTCGGGATGCCACTGCACGCCAATGAAGAAGCGCTTGCTGTCAAACTCGATGGCCTCGGGCGTGGCGTCCGGTGCCCAGGCAACGATGCGTGCCTGGGGAGAGGGCTGCGCGATGGCCTGGTGATGCATGGAGTTGACCTCAAACTCAAGGCCACCCAGAATCTGCGCGAGCCAGCTGGTGGGCTCGATGCGCACGCTGTGGGTGGGAACGTTCCACGGCTTGGGCTGCCAGTGGTTAATGGTGGAGTCGGGATGCGTCTCGGCAATGTCGCGCAGGAGCTTGCCGCCATACGAGACGTTCATGACCTGCATGCCGCGGCAGATGCCCAGGCAGGGCTTGTTCATGTCCCAGCAGGCGCGCACGGCCGCCCACTCGAACACGTCGCGGTCAACGCTCAGAAACGAGATGCGCGCCACACAGCCCTCGGCGTAGTTGTTGCCGCCAAAGCCCTCCTCGCTCACGTCGCCGCCGCCGGTAAGCAAAAGGCCGTCGATGCGCTCCATGATCTCGTGCGCAATGGAGGCCGCCTCAAAGCCGTAGGGGAGTGCCACGGGAATGCCGCCCGCGTCTTGGACGGCCTTGGCATAGTGCGAGTTGATGTACGAGAGGTCGTGGTCGTCTTCGCCCGGCCTTGAGCAAATGCCTATAAGAGGCCTGCGCTTGCCCTGCTCGTACATAAATCCTCCCACCAAACAAATGATGTGAATGCTGCCTAGGCAAACAGGATAGCATCTGAGCTGCGCGCGACGCGCTACAATAGCCGCCTATGGAAACACTCTTCTCAAACATAGAGCGCTACCAGCGCAAGGTGAACGCGCCTCTGGCCGTGCGCATGCGGCCGCAGACGCTCGATGGCTATGTGGGCCAAGAGAAGGCCGTGGGCAAAGACTCGTGGCTGCGCCGCGCCATCGAGCACGACACGCTCTCGTCGGTCATCCTCTACGGGCCTGCCGGCACGGGCAAAACCACGCTGGCGCGTATCATCGCCAACACCACGCACGCCGAGTTCGTGGAGGTGTCGGCCGTTACCGGCACGGTGAAGGACCTGCGCCGCGAGACCGAGGCCGCCGAGTCGCGCCTGCTCAACATGGGGCGGCGTACCATCCTGTTCGTCGACGAGATCCACCGCTTCAACCGCTCGCAGCAGGACGCCCTGCTCCACGCGGTGGAAGACCGCATCGTGGTGCTGATTGGCGCCACCACCGAGAACCCCTACTTCGAGGTCAACTCGGCGCTGCTCTCGCGCTCGCGCGTGGTTGAGCTGCAGCCTTTGGACGACGAGGCCATCACCTGCCTGGTGCAGCGTGCGCTGGGCGACGAGTATGGCCTCAAGGGCGCCTTCACGCTCGACGATGACGCCCTGCACGAGATTGTCACGCTGGCCGGTGGCGACGCGCGCGCCGCGCTCACCTCGCTCGAGTTGGCTAGCCAGATGGCAGGTGAGGGCACGCCGGAGGCGCCGGTGGCCATTCATGTGGAGCATGTGCGCGAGGCCAACCCGCGGCACGGCCTGACCTACGACAAGTCGGGCGACATGCACTACGACATCATCTCGGCCTTCATCAAGTCGATGCGCGGCAGCGACCCAGACGCCGCGCTCTACTGGCTGGCCCGCATGATAGACGCTGGCGAGGACCCCAAGTTCATCGCCCGGCGCATCTTCATCCTCGCCTCGGAGGACATTGGCAACGCCGACCCGCAGGCGCTGCTCATCGCCGAGGCCGCCTTCAAGGCAACCGAGGTCATCGGCTATCCGGAGTGCCGCATCAACCTTGCCCAGGCTGTCATATACATGTGCCTGGCGCCCAAGAGCAACGCGGCCGAGGCGGGCATCGACGCCGCGCTCGAAGAGGTGCGCACGGGCCCGCGCCGCGAGGTGCCCAACCACTTGCGCGACCGTCACCGCCCGGGTTCCGACGAATATGGCGCCTACCTGTACCCCCACAACTATCCGGCCGGCTGGGTGGAGCAGCAGTACCTGCCCGACGGGCTCGAGCGTGGCGCGTTCTACCATCCCGGGCCGCGTGGCTGGGAGGCGTGGCGCACGGAAGCCACCGGGCGCGACCGCGCGGGCGAGTAGGCCGGCGCCGCCGTACCGCACGGCCTGTGCGTCTGATGCGTACGGCACACGCGTTGGTCTAAGCGTGGGGCCAAATGGCTACAATAGTTCGTATATATGCCTGAAATGCCGCATCTGCGGCGTAACCGAAGGAGCTAATGCTATGGAGCCTTTGAAGATCATGCTTATCGTGCTGGCGGCAGCTGGCGTGTGGGCGGTTGTCGAGCTGGCGCTTACACTTCGCAAGGCGCGCACCACCCTCGACGAGGTTTCCCACTCCGCAACCGAGGCTATCGATCAGGCAACGCCAATCATCGCCAAGCTCGACGGCGTTGTGGACGACCTCCAGCCGACCCTGCGCGAGGTTCCCGCGCTGGTTGACAAGGTCACCGTCACGGTCGACGAGGCAAACAATGGCCTGGGCAAGGTCAACGGCATCCTCGGCGACGTTCACTCTGCCACGCATGGCGTTGCCGGCGTGGGCGAGTCTGCCTCGCGCATCATGAACACCGCCACCAGCGCCGCCGTGGGCGTCGTCTCGAAGGTCGCCAGCCTGGGCGGCATCAACATCCCCGAGGGCCAGCAGCTCATCGGCAAGGGTTCCGAGGAGACCCCCGCACCTGCCGAGGTCGCAGACGCGCAGGTCCAGAGCGAGCCCGCCCACAAGAGCGGCTACGTGACCTACGCTCCCATTGCTGCCGAGGACGAGGAAGAGTAGGGGGCGGCAGATGCCTAACCAGACCGTACGCCTGAGCGTGCCCGCCGAGGCAGGCTTTGCCCGGACGGTACGCATGATGGCAGCGAGCTTGGCCGTTGCCTGCGACATGAGCGTCGACGACGTCGAGGACGTGCGCATGGCAGCCGAGGAAGGCTTCGTGTACAGCTGCGCCACCGCGCCGGATACCTGCGATATCACCTTCCAGCTCTCGCGTGGCACCATCGAGGCCGCGTTCTCGCTGGGTGCCGAGCAGGCGAGCGACCCCGACGGCTCGCTCGGCCTGGCCGAGCTGCTGCTTTCGGCCGTGTGCGACGAGCATGGGGTAAGTGACGACGGTACGCATCTGCGCCTTGTCAAGCGAGCGGGGGCAGCCCATGGCGAGTAGCGACTCCGAGGAGCGTCGCCGCCAGCGGGCCAAGCGTCCTCCACGCGAGGGCAAGGTCGCATGGGACAAGGAGCGCACCCGCGAGCTCTTTCGCCTGTACAAGGAAGAGGGCGACGAAGAGGCTCGCGAGCAGCTGATTGTGAGCCATCTCAACCTGGTCCGCTTCCTGGCGAGCAAGTTCAAGAACCGCGGCGAGCCGCTTGACGACCTCCTGCAGGTGGGAACTATCGGCCTGATCAAGGCCATCGACCGCTTTGACCCCGATCGCGGCCTTGAGTTCACGACCTTTGCCACGCCCACCATCATGGGCGAGATCAAGCGCCACTTCAGGGACAAGGGCTGGAGCGTGCGCGTGCCCCGCCGTCTGCAGGAGCTTTCCGCCAAGGTCAACCAGACGACCGACGACCTCACGCGCGAGCTGCAGCGCCCACCCTCGGTGGCCGAGGTTGCCGAGCGCTTGGGTGCCACCGTCGACGAGGTGCTTGAGGCCATGGAGTCGTCCACGGCCTACAGCGCGGTGCCGCTGGAAGGCACGGGGCAGGACACCGAGGACGACGCTCCCTCCGTGCTTGACCACTATGCCTCCGAGGACGATGACCTTGCCCGCCTCGACGACCGCATGGTGATCGAGGATGCCATCAAGTCCTTCGCCCCGCGCGAGCAGGAGGCCGTGCGCATGCGCTTCGAGCAGGGCCTCACCCAGGTGGAGATTGCCGAGAAGATGGGAATCTCGCAGGTACAGGTGTCGCGCCTGCTGCGCAAGGTTCTCAAGCAGATACAAGAGCGCCTCGACCCCGAAGGTGAAATGAGCTAAGCAAAAACAGCTCTTAGATATGAAGGGACACGCCCTTTTTTGCCCCGCGGGGCAAAAAAGGGCGTGTCCCTTAATTTCACGGCAAGCGCTCCGGTGCCATTTCAAAGGTTCATTCGTGCGGCTCATGTACGCTACGTGCACCTTTTCCTCTCTCCCTGTTTTGTGCGCTACAATTGCAAAGTTGTACGTTTCGGCACCATCCAAGGAGAGCCATGAGCGCTGACTACAAGACGATGACCACGGCAGAAATCCGTGACGACTTCCTCAAGTTCTTCCAATCGAAGGGCTGCAAGCTCTATCCGTCCTCGTCGCTGATTCCCGACGACCCGTCGCTGCTGCTCACCAATGCGTGCATGAACCAGTTCAAGGAGTACTACCAGGTCCTGAAGACCATGCCCGAGATTTGCGCCTGCTCGTGCCAGAAGTGCGTGCGTACGGGTGACATCGACAACATCGGCGACTCGCGTCACCTCTCGTTCTTCGAGATGCTGGGCAACTTCAGCTTCGGCGGCTACTCCAAGGCCGATGCCATCGCCTGGGCCTGGGAGTTCATCACCGCGCCCGAGCACCTTGGCCTGCCTGAGGACCGCCTCTACATGACGGTGTTCGAGGACGACGACGAGGCCATCGAGCTCTGGCATTCCCACGGCGTGCCCTACGACCACATCTCCCGCTTGGGCGCCGACGACAACTTCTGGGCAGCCGGCCCCACCGGCCCCTGCGGCCCCTGCTCCGAGATCTACTTCGACCAGGGTCCCGAGTACGAGGGCGAGGCCCCCGGCGATGACGGCGACCGCTACCTCGAGTTCTGGAACCTCGTGTTCAC
>CACXFC010000003.1 GCA_902766835.1 uncultured Coriobacteriaceae bacterium
CCCAAGGCACGCTCATGTGCGAAAACCGGCCCGGGCAAGCGCCCCAAGGCACGCTCATGTGCGAAAACCGGGCGCGGCGAACGCTTGCGATCTACCTATCTCAGCAATCTACCTGCGGTGATGCGGGCCTCTCATGGGCGGGAGGTCAATGTTGATGCCCAAGATGAGCTTGGCAAGCCACACGAAGAAGACGAGCACAAGGATAGGAATGACGCACGACGTCACAATCATCACAGCCAAGGCCTCGATGAAGTTGTTGAGTGCGTTCTTGGCGCCTTCGGTCAGCTTGTTGAGCTCCTCGGGCACGTTCATCAGAAACGCCAGCGGGTTGTTCGCGTCGGTGTTTTCCCCTTGCGCCGCGCTATCCTCGATGGCATCGGTCGTCTGCTCGGCCGTCTGGATGGTCTCGTCAATGGATGCCTGGTAGGTGTTCTCAATCATGCCCGACACGTACACGCTGGCAGGCACCACCAGACAGGCGGCAACCCCAAAGACGGCTAGCTTGATCCCGAGCCTCTTCACCGTACGAATTCCCGACACACGCCCCTCAAAAAGGAACGACAAGGCAACAAGTACGCAGCCCGCGGGAATTAGGAACTTGAAGGCTGCGGTACCTAGGACGGTGAGCAGGTACTTCTCGAGATAAATGGCCGCAATCACCACCAGGAAGTCAGAGCTAAGGTCTACCAGTTTCTCGGCAATGGGCGAGCCTGCATCGCCCGGCAGAAGCGAGATAGCAGCCGATGAACCCGTTGATGCTCCCATCAGGCTCATAACGGTATCACGTTTGGCATCAAGTGCCTCAATGACCGGTTTGTAGGTCTGTGGGCTAGCGAAGATTCCTGCCAGCGCAAAGAAAGACACGAGCGCAGCCACGATGAGAACGACCGCGGCTCCTATGCGCAGCTTCGGCGGCAGCTCAGGTGGATAGTCATAGTTGGGAGTGTGTTGTAGAGAGGTCTGCTCCTCACCTTTCAGCAATTCGTCTGCCATTCCAAGCCTCCTGTTCGCCTCGCTTTATGTCACTCATCTCCATAGCGCCACTCCCGCGAGCGGGCAATCGAGCCGCTCACGTCACTGGGCTTGCAGCCAAAGGAGGAAGGTTCGTCCTCCCCCTCCCACTGCGTCTGATCGAGCAGACACGCAAGCAGCACGTTTACCTCATAGTCCTTCATAGCCTGCGGGTCGGCCTTCACGCGCTCGCGCATCTCCGTAAAGCTCTGCGTAGATCCGTTCGCGCCGACTATCGAGCCCTCGTCAATCATGAGCACATGCACATACATGCACAGCCGCCGCTCGGGGTCGCGCTCAAGCTGAGCCCACAGCTCATCGCGCAGGCTGAGCATGGTGTCGCAGAAGGCCTGAGGCGTCTCGGGGAACGTCCCACGCGGAACCACCACCCACACCTCCTGCTCGTCACCCCACGAGTCCGTTGCATCGTAATAGGACAGCACCAGAAGCTCTTCGGGGGAGATGCCAAACTTGCTGCTCACCACACCAGTCAGCTGCTCGTCAAATGCGCTGCCCGGGTCGGGAGCGTGCCAGGCATGACGATACTCGTCGAAGCCGGCAGCAGACAGCGTCCCCCGCACGTCATCGAAGGTCGGCCGTTGGTCCTCGGTCTTCAGGCTCACCGTGTAAAGCATGTCACCCGAAGCACAGTCAAACCGCAGCACTCCAGAGCTAAGCGGCAGACGCTCGCGTGCCTCGGCATGCCCCATCACCTGAAGCGGCTTGTTGTTGGGATAGTTGTTTGACAGCACGTCGTACGACACGTTCACGGGCGTATCGGCCGCAAGAAGCACCACACGGCCGTAGTCTCCAAGGTAGGGCACGAACTCGAGAGCTGTCTGCAAGAACGTCTGCTGGTCACGCAGGGGGTCTGTCTCTCCCTGCACCCAGAGGTACAGGTAGTCCCCGTCGAGCACATAGTCCCTCGTTCCCAAAAGCCCCGATGACTCAATGGCCGAAAGGTTGGTACGGCTCTCGTCGCGGCGCTGGCGCCGCTCAGCCAGATCGTCCTCGAAGGTAGCCGGCGTGCGCCAGCGGTAGTAGTCCACGTGCGCATACAAGCCCTCGTCGTTGCCTTGCGTGCACAGCAGGCGCGTGCATGTGCACGAGCCTTCGCCGCGAGTGGCTGGCACGGGTATGGGGCCGTTGTCGGGGAACGGGTAGGAGAAGTCGACGGTCTCCCAGCTCTCCCCTGTTTCCTGCTCAAGGTAGTCCTGCGAGAGCTCGGCGATGCGCACCCACACCTGGGGGCTCAGGCTACCCCCGCTGTCCTTGGGCCATGTGCCCCCTTCAATCTGTGCGCGCAGCTCATCCACGGTGTTCAGCCGCTCTTCGCTGCCCAAGCCGGTGCCGTCATGGGCCGCAAGCTTCTCGTGCATCGAGTCGAAGCACCCGCGCAGGGCATCGAAGGTGGCAAGGTCGCGCTGGGTGGCCGTGAGGTTGGCGATGAACGCCGCATCTTCGCGCGAGTCGCCCACGGGGCTATCGGAGCACGAGGAGGCACAGGTGGCAAGTGTTGTGGAGATGCCTGCCATCACCATCAGCAGGGCTATCACATGAACGGACAAACACCCCACACCCAAGGCGGCCAAGATCTTCCAGATACCGTTCTTGTGCGGGGGCTCTGCCTGGCCATCGGCCGGCGGCACTTCCGGCGTCGGCACAGACGCCCGGTCTTCAGGCTGGGGTTGGGGCGCACCAGGCACCTGCCGACCCTGCCGAGCCCCATCAGTTGGCACGGGAGGATTGCGAAAGTCTGCAGAGCCCTGACCGTCTTTCATGGCAGCAGCCCCTTCCAAGCTGGGAGGTACCATGACCCCATGATACCCGTGCGAGCGGGGCTAGATACCACTTATCCCGCTACAGAAGCTTCTTGTTTCTCAACCAGATGGCACTGATCAGGCAGACGGCGATCGTGATCAGGTTAACGATGGCAAAGCCATGGGGCGCATCGGCAAAGGGCATCCATTTGCCTGCCACGTTCATGCCATAGGCACCCGAGATGACCGTGGGGATGGACAGGATGATGGTGATGGAGGTCAGGCGCTCCATCACGGTGTTCAGGCGCGAGTCCATAAGGGTTGACACCAGCTCGCGCGTGCCGTCGATAACCTCGCGATAGATCTGGGCCATCTCGATGGCCTGCTGGTTCTCGACGATGGCGTCGTCCAGAATGTCACGGTCCTCTGCCTGCTGCAGGTGCCCGTAGCGCGTGAGGCGGTCGAGCACGGTGGCGTTGCCGCGCAGGGAGGTTGAGAAGTAGACCAGCGTGGACTCCAGCTCGTGCAGGCGGATCAGGTCGTGTGCGTCCTCGATCTTCTCGACCCGTTCCTCAAAGGCCATGCGCGTGCGGTCGATGTTGGCCAGCACCTGCTGGTAGCGCAGCGCTATGCGCAGCATGATGCGGTAGACGAAAGCAAGGCGGTTCTGCGTGGAGACGTCTTTCGTACGCGCGTCATGCAGCGACCCCAAGACCGACGTCTCCTCCGAACAGACGGTCACCACGTTGTCCTTGGTCAGGATGATGCCCAACGGGATGGTGTTGTAAGCCTGTTCGTGATGGCGCTCCTCGCGCGCCGGCAGGTCGACGACGATGAGCGTGTAGTCGTCCTCGGTTTGGATGCGCGCCTTCTCTTCGGGGTCGATGGCGGCGAGGATGTCGTCTTGGTCGATGCCCAGGCGCTCCGCCACACTCGAGACCTCTTCGGCAGTCGGGCTCGTCAACTCCACCCACGTGTCTTCCGCAAGCTCGTCCACCGGACGAACCTCTCGGCCAAACGACTTGAATAGCGCAATCATGCCCGCCCCCTCGAGAACACACCAACTCAACAATCCTACTCCATCTGCGGGAAAACCGCTCCCCGAGCAAATCATGTGAAATCGTTCTCGCATCAATTTTTCGCGCCTCTCTGCCGTATGCTCAACATACCTGCAAGCACGTCGTCCATCAGGAGGCGTCATGCCCAACCAAAGCTGGGAGGTAGGCTTCCACCTCCGCTCGCCGCGCAACTGGCTCAACGACCCGAACGGGCTCTGCCAGTTCCGTGGCACCTATCGATTCTTCTATCAGTACGACCATGACTGGCCGACGGTCGACCAAAAGGCTTGGGGGCAATTCTCATCCCCTGACCTCGTGCATTGGACCTATGAGGGCGTGCCCATACAGCCCTCCATTCCCGAGGACCGCCACGGCGTGTTTTCGGGCTGCACCTACGTTGAGCGTGGCGCGGCCGCCGACGGGGGCGACTTCATGCGCGTGTACTATACCGGCAACGTCGTGGACCCCGTGCCCGGGCACAGCCCCAAGGACTTCGACTACGTCTATGCCGGACGCGAGGGCAACACCCTCACGGCCACAAGCGAGGACGGCGTGCACTTTGGCCCCAAGCAGGTGCTGCTGCGCAACAGCGACTACCCCGAGGAATGCAGCTGCCATGTGCGCGACCCAAAGGTGTGGGACCAAGCCGGCAAGAGGCGGATGCTTCTGGGCGCACGCCACGTGGACACCCGCGGCATGTGTCTGCTCTTCGACTCGGACGACGGCATCACCTGGACCTTCCGCCACGCCGTCAACTCCGAGTACGCCTTCGGGTTTGTGTGGGAATGCCCCAACATCGTGCAGCTCGACGGGCACGAGTACCTTGCCATCTCGCCGCAGGGGCTCCCGCGACTGCAAGACCGCTGGTTCAACCGCTGGACGCCCGGCTACTTCGAGCTGCCCGCAGGCCAGCGCCTCATCGACACCGAGGTCATTGACGAGCGCACCTTCGTGCAGTGGGACTTTGGCCACGACTTCTATGCACCGCAGACCTTTGTGGACGACGCGGGCCGCACCATCCTCGTTGGCTGGATGGGCACCTTCGATGAGTACTACACCTCGGTGCCTGACGGCCTCGACTGGTGGCACTGCATGACGGTGCCGCGCGTGCTTGCGCGCCGCGAGGACGGCCGCATCCTGCAGACACCCGCGCCCGAGCTCGAGCAGCTGCGCGGCACGGGACAGGCGCTGGAACGCACCACGAGTGTGCAGGGGCGCGGGGCAGACCTCGTGCTGGAGGGGCCGCTTGGCAGCGGGACGCTTACCGTCGACAACAGCTTCCAGGTGTACTACGAGCAGGGGCGCCTGGGCATCCGCTACTTGGACGAGGCTGGCGCCGCGGGACGCCAAGACCGCTCGATTCCCCTCGAGCAGCTCTTTGACCTGCGCGTTCTTGTGGACGGGTCCGCCATCGAGATCTTCGCCAACGGCGGTGCCGAGACCTTTGCCTCGCGCTGGTTTGGCCCCGAGAAGGCCGACCTCACCCTTACGAGCACCTTTGGCGGCACAGGCACCGTCTATCCCATGGCCAACACCATGGCGCAGATGTACGCCACCGCAAAGGCGCCCGAGCTCGACCTTCCGGGCTGGAACCAGACCATTGCCCGCTAGCACCACGCACGACCAGAAGTTGAACGTCTAAGCGCAAGACCATCAAGAAGAGGAGACCCCATGAAGCTTTCCAACAAGTGCATGCTCATCACCTACGCCGACAGCCTGGGCAAGAACCTGCAGGACCTGAAGGAGGTGCTCGACACCCATCTGGACAAGGCGGTGGGCGGTGTGCACATCCTGCCGTTCTTCCCCTCCTCGGCCGACCGCGGCTTTGCCCCCATGCGCTACGACATCGTCGACCCTGCCTTCGGCGACTGGGACGACGTCAAGGCTATCGGTGACGACCGCTACCTGATGTTCGACTTCATGATCAACCACATCTCGCGTCAGAGCCCCTACTTCCAGGACTTCCTGGCCAAGAAGGACGACAGCGAGTTTGCCGACTTCTTCATCCGCTACAAGGACTTCTGGGCCGCCGAGGGTGGCTTCCCCACCGACGAGCAGGTTGACGCCATCTACAAGCGCAAGCCGCGCGCACCCTACGTTGAGGCCGAGTTTGCCGACGGCACCACCGAGAAGGTCTGGTGCACCTTTGGCGAAGAGCAGATTGACATCAACGTGAAGAGCGAGCGCGCCCAGCGCTTCTTCCGCGAGACCCTTGAGAACATGGCCGCCAATGGCGCCTCCATCATCCGCCTCGACGCCTTTGCCTACGCTTGCAAGCGCGCTGGTGGCAGCTGCTTCTTCGAGCAGCCCGACACGAGCAACCTGCTCAATGCCATGCAGGACGTGCTGGGCGTCGACATCATGGTGCTGCCCGAGATTCACGAGCACTACACCATGCAGTTCAAGGTGTCCGAGATGGGCTATTGGGTCTACGACTTCGCGCTTCCCGTACTGACGCTGCACGCCCTGTACTCCGGCGACGGCCAGTACCTCAAGCGCTGGCTCGACATGAGCCCCAAGCACCAGTTCACCACGCTCGACACCCACGACGGCCTGGGCATCGTCGACGTGAAGGACCTGCTGCCCGACGACCAGACCGACTGGGTGAAGGAGAAGATGTTCTCCGAGGGCGCCAACGTCAAGAAGATCTACAACACCGAGGCCTACAACAACCTGGACATCTACCAGGTGAACACCACCTACTACAGCGC
>CACXFC010000004.1 GCA_902766835.1 uncultured Coriobacteriaceae bacterium
AAGCTTGACGAATGTGCGACGAGAAATGGTGCTCATGGTCTCTCCTTACGTCGTGTCCTGGGAGCCTCTCGTGTGCGTACCAACGGATGCGTGATGCCTTCCTTGCATTTCAGTTGTCCGAACGGACCCTTCGTGCTTGACGGTCTTGGTGCCTCCGCTGGCGTGTGAATATCCTACTGAATTACTAGGATTAAATGAGGATACGTTTCACGATGGAAATAATCCTAGTAATACGCTAGGAATTATGAGTCACGTCCAGAGCGGTGAAACTCGAAGGTGCGTAGAAAGGCCTTGGAACGCTCGGTCTTGGGGTTGGTGAAGAACTCTGGTCCGCCTTCCTCCACGATGTGGCCTGCATCGAGCATGACCACGCGATCGGCGATGGCTTGGGCAAAGCTCATCTCGTGTGTGACGATCAGCATGGTGAGGCCGTCGTCTGCAAGCTCCAGCACCACCTGAAGCACCTCGTGGACCATCTCGGGATCGAGGGCAGCCGTCACCTCGTCGAGCAGCAGCACCTCGGGCTCCATGGCCAGCGCTCGGCAGATGGCCACACGCTGTTGCTGGCCACCAGACAGCGTGGAGGGGCGGGCATCGGCTCTGTCGGCCAGTCCTACACGTGCGAGCAGCGCCTTGGCCTTCTCGCGCGCATTCTTTTGGCTCAGTCCGCGGACGATGGTAGGCGCCAGCGTCACGTTGTCTATGACGCTCATGTTGGGGAAGAGATCGTAGCTCTGGAAGACCATGCCCATGCGCGAGCGGTCCTGCTGCGTGCGCTCTTGACCGCTAACCACCTCGCCGTCGAGCAACACCTCACCACCGTCGATCTGCTCTAGGCCCACGGTGCAGCGCAGCAGGGTCGACTTGCCACAGCCGCTCGGTCCGACGAGCACCACCACCTCGCCCTGGGCAACCGAGAGATCGATGCCGTCAAGCACGGTGAGCGGACCAAACCGCTTGGTGACGTTGCGCAGCTCAAGGACCGGCTGACGACCCGAGTGGGGAGCGGAGGATTGCGCGGTCGGCGCGGAGGTGGAGTTGGCTGGAATCGAGGCACGCGTCCTGTCACTCATCGGGTGTTTCTCCCTTCAAGCCACTTTGAGAGCATGGAGAGTGGCCAGCAGATGCAGAAGTACAGCAAGGCGAGCGTGGCATAGGTCCACAAGGCTCCCTGCGGATAGTCGAAGCGGTAGTAGTCTATGATTTGCTGACCCACGCGCACGACCTCCACGACACCAATGAGCATGCAGAGGCTGGTCGTCTTTACGATGCGGGTGACGAGGTTGACGCTGGGCGGCAGCAGACGGCTTAGGGCCTGGGGGAGTATCACGCGCAGAAAGGTCTGCCGCTGCGTAAGGCCGAGTACATAGGAGCTGTCGTACTGCGAGCGCGGGATTGACTCGAGCGCCGCGCGCACGAGATCGCCCAGCTCGGCTGCCCCCCAGAGCGTGAAGACGATGATGCTGGCGACCTCTCCCGAGAAGTTGAGGCCCAGCGTGGTCGCCGAGCCGAAGAATACGACATACAGCAGCACCAACTGAGGCATTACGCGAATGAAGTTGAGATATGCGCGCAAGACCACCTGCAGCATGCGGTTCTTGCGGGTGAAGAGCACGCCCATGAGCACGCCAAACGGTATCGAGAGGGCGACCGAGACAAGGCTAATGCGCAGCGTGACGCCCAGCCCCACGAGCAGTCGCTTGATGGTTGCTCCCTGCAGGAGGAACTCAGCGCTCATAGGCAAACCTCCTCTCGATCGCGCTTCCCACTGCGCTGATGGGAAGGAGAATGATGGCATAGGCCACTACCAGCAAAAAGAGCGCTTCGACGGTGTCGTAGCTCTGGCCGATGATGTCCTTTGCCACATACATCAGGTCGGCGAGGGCAATGCCCGATACCACTGACGACTCCTTGACCAAGAAGACCACGTTTGCCACGAGGGCGGGAGTCGCCTGCGCCATGGCCTGGGGAAGGACCACGTGGCGCATGGCCTGCCGGCGGGTGAGGCCGAGGACCTGTGCGCTCTCGTGCTGGATGGGTGGCACCGCCACGAGGGCAGCACGGAACGCTTCGGCCATGTAACCGCCGCCCAAGAAGGCAAGGCAGACGATGGCGCAGGCTTCTTGCGAGAGCAGGATGCCCAGCTTGGGAAGACCAAAGTAGAGGAAGAAGAGCTGCACCAGCGAAGGCGTGTTGCGTGCCACTTCGACGTAGGCGATGGACAACTGATCGAGCACGGGCACATGCCAGAGGCGCACGATTGCCACGAGCAGGCCCACCACGAGGGCGGCTGCCACGCCACCTGCCGATACCATCAGCGTCACGCGCAACGCCGTCACAAACAACGGCGTGTACGCATGGACAAGACCCCAGTCCAAGGTCCCCCCTCTCCGACGAGCGATGAATGGGCTGCGGTATATCCTAGCCAACGGATGGGATATTGTCCAAGCATTGCAGCATGCGGAAATGGGGCTGCAACGGTCACGGGCGCTGGCCTGGTGTCGTCGGGTGGCCAATGGGCTTCGCCCCTCCTTGAGGCTGACCGCAGGTGATTTCGGCCCGCTGGTCTACGCCGCATTGTTTCCGACTCCGAAATGGATTTGACGACGCATTGACGCAGTCCACGCCCACGGCTAGTATTCCTAGCAAATTACTAGGAAATATGACGGGAGTGTCAGATGAGGGCAGCTCGCAACATGATGTGTATGCGCTTTTCAGCAAGCCGCTCCCTCCCTGCATGTTTCTAGAAGCATTGGGCTCGGACGGCTCCGGGCCTCGCATCTTTCCTTTGTCTGGGCCC
>CACXFC010000005.1 GCA_902766835.1 uncultured Coriobacteriaceae bacterium
GGACGGCGTGCCCCTTACCCGCATCTACGACATCCATCGCCAGCGTGCCCGTCACCTGTTGACGGTCGCTGCCCACGAGGGTGTGCCTTGCCTGGTGCTTGGCGCCTTTGGCTGCGGCGCTTTCCGCAACGACCCCTACCTGGTGGCAAGCGCGTGGCATGAGCCCGTCGAGGAGCTGCGCCACCACTTTGACCTCATCGAGTTTGCCATCTTCCACATGCCCTACGAGACCGAGAACTACGAGGCGTTCCGCGACGAATTTGCTTCTGCGTAAGGAGATGTGGGGCAATGCGGCGCACTCATCTGGCAGTTCTGCTAGCCCTCGCCCTCGCCCTCGCCCTCGCCCTCGCTCTCATCCTTGTGGGATGTGGCGGCTCACAAGACACGGGCAGTGAGACTCCCACCACACCGGTGCAACAGCAGTCTGCTAACGCCAAAGCAAACGAGTCGGCAGAAGCGTTGGAAGAAGACCACGCGCCCATCGCCCGGCCCTCGACCAATGGTGCCCTGCATGTCGAAGGCACGAGCCTCGTGGACGAGCATGGTTCCATGGTGGTGTTGCGGGGCGTGTCGACCCATGGGCTTGCGTGGTTTCCGGCGTACGTCAACCAAGACATGTTCGAGCAGCTTGCCAGCTGGGGTGCCAATGCCGTGCGGCTGGCGCTCTACACCGAGGAATATGGCGGATGGTGTGCGGGCGGTGACCGCGCTGCACTCCGGCAGCTTGTGCTCGACGGTGTGCGCTTTGCCCGCAAGGCAGACCTGTATGTGATCGTCGACTGGCACACCCTCTCGGACAACGACCCCACCACGCATCAGGATGAGGCGATAGCGTTCTTTAAGGACATCTCGTCCGAGCTCGGTGATGACCCGCACGTCATCTACGAGGTGTGCAACGAGCCCAACGGAGCAACGTCCTGGGCATCCGTACGCAACTACGCAGAGGCAGTCATCCCCGTGATTCGCGACAACGCTCCTCATGCCCTCTGCCTGGTAGGCACCCCCGAGTGGTGTCAGCGTCCTGATGAGGCTGCAGCCGACCCGCTCTCCATCAGCAACGTGATGTACACGGTCCACTTCTATGCCGCTACGCATAAGCAGGACCTACGCGACCGCACGGAAGGCGCCGTCAAGACGGGCCTTCCGGTCTTTGTCAGCGAGTTTGGCATCTGCGACGCAAGTGGCAACGGAGCCATAGACGAGGGCGAGGCAAACGAGTGGATGGCCCTGCTCGACCGCCTGGGCATAAGCCGCATGATGTGGAACCTCTCCAACAAGGACGAGTCGTCCGCCATGGTCAAGAGCGCTTGCACCAAGACCTCAGACCTTGCCGACGACGACCTCTCGCAGGCGGGGCTGTGGCTCAAGACCATGCTGGGAGGCGAGGTCACAACGAGCGAGGCGCCTGCGGAGGGAAGCGGCGCCGAGGAGGGCGAGCCTTCGCCGTCCGCGATTCCGGGTGGGCAGTTTGAGTACCAGGCTCGCCTGATCAACTCATGGCAGGATGGCGGCAAGACCGTCTACCAGTACGAGCTCTCCCTCACCAACAAGGGCTCCGACGTCAGCTCTTGGGAGATCACCGTCCCCTTTAGCGGAGAAATCGAAGTGGTCGATGGCTGGAATGGCACCTATGAGGCCATAGGGCATAGCCTGCGCATCGGCAACGCGGAGTACAACGGCACGCTCGCCGCGGGTGCCACCCTTGGTGAAATCGGATTCCAGGTGAAGGGATCACAAGACCTCAAGATCGTTCCATAGCGACTGCTTCGGCTAACTCAGTGGGCAATTAAGGGACACGCCCTTTTTTGCCCCGCGGGGCAAAAAAGGGCGTGTCCCTTAATTGCCCCTCACGAGAGAACCGGAAGCCAACGGGAGGGCTTCCCTCTGGCGTCTATGCCTTCGGCTCCTCTGTCTCGCCCATGCGCAACGCAATGTAGAGCTCGGACAGGCCGTCGAGCACGAGGGCGGCGCCGCAAAGCACGGGGACGATGCGCAGCGCGGCGGAGGGAAGAAGCGTCACGAACACGCCCACTGCAACCGTGACGATGCCAATGCGCAGCGTCACGCGCTCCTTCTGCTCGTCATCTGCCAGCATCTTGTGCGAGCGCGCGATGTCGCCCAGCCCCGACAGGATGATCAGAACGCCCAGCACCGAGAAGAGCACCTTCGCAAACCCGTCGGGGAACAGGCCCATCACGGCCCCAAAGAGAAGCAGTATGCCCGCACCGGCAATCTCCTCGAACGGGATGGCGTCGATGGCCTGGGCCCGCAGGAGGTGCCCCACAAACATCATGACGGCAAAGATGGCGCAGGCAAAGCCCACGAGCCTGACCATGAACACCGTGACGTCGCCGGGGTTTGCCAGAATCGCCGCGCCCAGAAACACGAGCAGAGCCCCCATCATGGTGACGGAAAACCGCGAATATGGGATGCGCTCCTCCATGGCATGCCTCTCAGTCGTCGTCTGTCTGCCTACACACGATTGTAGGCGGCAAAGAACTCCTGTGTCTCGGGATCGGTCGGATGGTCCATAACCTCATCAGGTGAACCATTCTCGGCGATAGTTCCCCTGCGCAGCAGGATGATGCGGTCGGCGGCGTCGTGCGCGAAGCTCATCTCGTGCGTGGCCATCAGGATGGTTGCACCCTGGTCTTTGAGCTCCCCCACCATCTCGAGCACCTCGCCCACCAGAAGCGGGTCGAGCGCCGAGGTGATCTCATCGAGAAGCAGCAGCTCCGGCTCCATCATCAGCGCACGGCAGATGGCCACACGCTGCTGCTGGCCGCCCGAGAGCCGGTCGGGGTACTCCTTCGCCTTCTGGTCCATGCCAATGCGGCGCAAAAGCCCCATGGCCTTCTCCTCGGCCTTCTCGCGAGGCCACTTGTGCACCTTGCGCGCGGCAAGCGTCACGTTGTTGAGCACCGTCATGTGCGAGAACAGGTTGAACTGCTGGAAGACCACGCCAATGCGCGAGCGGGCCTTGTCCTGGTTGATGCGCGGGTCGGTGATGTCGGTGTCGCCCAGCCAGATCTGGCCGTCGTTGACCTGCTCCAGCAGGTTGATGCACTTCATCATCGTCGACTTGCCCGAGCCCGAGGGGCCAAGCAGCGCCACCGTCTCGTGCTGGCGCACGTCGAAGCTCACGTGGTCGAGCACCACGTTGTCCCCAAAGCGCTTGAGGACATTCTCAACCCGCAGGACCTTCTTGCCAAAGCGGGGGTCGTTATCGAGCGTGTACTCGGCCATTAGACCATGCCTCCCGTCTGCTCGCGCTTGCGCAACCGCTCGGAATACCAGTCGTTGAGCAGGATGAACGGCACGCTCATGAGGATGAACACGATGCTCGCCACGATGTAGGGCGTGAAGTTGTAGGTCTTGGCCACCACGATCTGCGCCGCACGAACGGCGTCGACGGCACCAAGCGTTGAGATCAGGCCCACGTCCTTCTGCATGGCAATGAAGTCGTTCATGAGGGCGGGCGCAATCTTGCGCAGGCCCTGCGGGATGATGACCAGGCGCATGGTCTGGGTCTGCGTGAGGCCCAACGAGCGCGCCGAGGCGCGCTGGGAGGGATGCACGTCCTGGAAGCCCGCGCGCAGCACCTCGGCAATGTAGGCGGAATAGCTCATGACCACGGCGATGGTGCCCAGGACCGCCTTGTCGATGCGGCCGAAGAGCCCCAGGCCCGGAATGCCAAAGCCGATGAGGTAGAGCACCACGATCATGGGGATGCCGCGCATGATGGTGGTGTAGAAGCGCGCCACCACGCGCAGCGGGAACATGACGGCAGAGGTGGTCATGCGCACGAGGGCGAGCGAGGTGCCCAGGATGGCCACGCCCACCAGTGCCACGCCCAGCACGCGGATGTTGAGCCACAGGCCCTCGAGGACCTTCGGCCAAGCCTGCGCGAAGTACTCGGGTGAGAAGAAGGACTCCTTCACCCGCGGCCAGCCGGGCGAGTTCTTGAGCACCACAACCACTAGCACCACAAACAGGAGCGACGACACGACGCTGGTGAGGTGCGAGCAGAGGTTCTCCATGCGGCGGAACTCCGCACGCTCCTGCTCGATCTCGCTGACCTCATAGGTGAGCTGCTCTGCCATCGGGGACGATCACCTCGCTACATCGAAGAAAAATGCGGCCGGTCGGAGGTGTTCCGGCCGGCCGCTTAGATACAAACTAGGCGCTGAGCGTAGGAATGTCGGTGGTGTAGGCGGTGAGCCACTTCTTGATGAGCTCGTCCACGGTGCCGTCGGAGAGCATGGCGTTCATGGCGTCGGTCACGAACGGGGTGAGCTTGGAGTCCTTGGCAAGGGTGATGCCCAGGCCGTCGGGGTCCTCGGTGCCAGGGATCTGGCCCATGACGACACCATTCTTGAGCTGCTCGGACTCAACCATGTACACGCACTGCGGGGTGTCGGTCACCAGGCAGTCGGCCTGGCCGTTGTCAACGGCAGCCACGGCGTCGGAGTTGTTGTTGAAGATGTCGACGCCCTCGTCGGAGCCGCCCTTGATGATCTCCTTGACGTAGTCGATGGCGGTGGTGCCCATCATGACGGCGAAGGTGGCGTCCTTGAGGTCGGCGCAGGTGGTGGCGCTGGCATACTTGCTGTCCTTCTTGCAGATGATGGCCTGCGTGGGACGGAAGTACGCGGGCGAGAAGTCGATGGCCTTCTTGCGGTCCTCGTTGATGGAGACCTGCTGGATGTTGAGGTCCCA
>CACXFC010000006.1 GCA_902766835.1 uncultured Coriobacteriaceae bacterium
CCAGAGGATCCCCTCTCGCTCCTCCTTGGTATACATGGGACTCCTTCCTGGACCAATGCGAGGTCCGAGAATTTGTCCGTGGTCCCTTTGTCCCACTGAACATTTTTGTTCAGTGGGACAAATGCCTCCGGCAGAAGTGTCCCATGCGCCGCGAGAGCCGACCCCAAGGCACGCCCATGTGCGAGAAGGCCCGGAGCCGCAGATGTACGCAGGTGAGCGCCGGGGACGGACTCTGCCCGAAAAAGTGACTTCAGTAGACTTGCGTGACGTGCAACAAGCGCACGAATACGGGTATATCTACTGCCAAGCGAGCCTGTCATCAGGGCGGGCCATGCTAGCAAGGGAGCAACAATGAAGAGCTTCAACAGACCACTCTCGCAGTTCATTGCCATCTCATTGGCCGCCATGCTGGGCATTGTCCCGCTGGTTGGTTGCAACAAGGGCGAGCAGGCACCCGCCGACGCCACCGCCACCGAGCAGACCACCGAGCCCGCAGCGCAGGCCGACCCCACCGAGCAGCCCATTTGGGTGATTTCCAAGCAGACGAGCACCTACACCTCCGGCGAGGACTCCTCCACGGTGACCATCACCTACGAGCGCGACGAGCAGGGCAACTACACCACCATGACCACCGATGCCGGCGAGGCGGGCATCACCGTCGAGACCCGCGAGCTTGACGCCGACGGCTTTGCCACGGCGGTCCACACCAAACTGGGCGAGGAAGTCAACGACGTCACCTACCAGCTCACCAAGGACGACCAGGGCCGCCTGACCAAGCGCGAGGGCAGCGACGGCTCCATCATGGAGTACACCTACGACGCGGAGGGCCACGTGACCAATATCACGTTTAGCCTGCCTGCAATCCACACCGACGAGAACGGCAACAAGGACGAGTTCAACTACCAGCTGCAGCAGGAGTATGACACCAGCGGCCTGCTGCTCAAGAGCAGCGTCCAGAGCGTGGGCAACAACCAGGTCACTGAGAAGACCTACGAGCGCGACGACCAGGGCCGCCCGGTTACGGCCACCACGCGCATGTGGACGGTGGACGAGAACGGCGAGCCTCAGGGCGACTATGTCGACGAGACCTCGGTGAACGTCGAGTACGACGACAACGGCAACGTGGCGCGCGTTACCCAGCAGGGCGATTCGTACACGAACGTAATCGAGTACGAGTACGTGCAGGTGGCACAGCCCTCGCCGGGCGCCCAGCTCGAGGCGGCCTTCTCGATCCTGTAAGGCTCGCGCGAACAGAGCAATTATGGGACACGCCCTTTTTGCCCCGCGGGGCAAAAAGGGCGTGTCCCATAATTGCCCCTCAGCAGAGCCGGCCTAAGAACCTGTGCGTCATGTGGGTCGCGCGCGTGGCCGGCGCCGTGTCCGCTGCTGCCGTGTATCATAAAACCGCATACCCGACGGCCGCCGGGCCGTCTTTGTCAGCTCATAGCCATCAGGAGGGGCCATGGTCAACGAAAAGAAGCACATCACCTACGCCGACGCGGGCGTGGATGTTGACGAAGGCGCTCGCGCGGTAGATGCCATCAAGGCGGCCGTTGCGGCAACCAATCGCTCCGAGGTCATCGGCGGGCTGGGCGGCTTTGGCTCGCTCTTCTCGGCCGCGGCCCTGAAAGACATGGAAGACCCGGTGCTGGTCTCGGGCACCGACGGCGTGGGCACCAAGCTGGCCATTGCCCAGCTGCTTGACAAGCACGACACCGTGGGCGAAGACCTGGTGGCCATGTGCGTCGACGACATCGTGGTGGCCGGCGCCGAGCCGCTGTTCTTCCTCGACTATGTGGCCATTGGCAAGCTGCGCGCCGAGCACGTTGCCCAGATTGTGGAGGGCATTGCCAACGGTTGCGCCAAGAGTGGTTGCGCGCTGGTGGGCGGCGAGATGGCTGAGCACCCCGGTGTCATGGCCCCCGACGACTACGACCTGGCCGGCTTTGTGGTGGGCGTGGCCGATCGCCCCAAGATGATTGGCGCGCACCTGGTGCAGGAAGGCGACGTGATTCTGGGTCTGCCCAGCTCGGGCATCCATTCCAACGGCTACTCGCTGGTGCGCAAGGTGGCCATCGAGGGCAAGACTGTAGAAGAGCTGCGTGAGCCGCTGGAGGAGCTGGGTGGCCAAAGCCTGGGCGACGCCGTGCTGGAGCCCACCACCATCTACGCCGGCGCACTGATCCGCGCCCTCAAGGCGGGTGCCCCCATCCACGCAATGGCCCACATCACCGGCGGCGGCATTACCGAGAACCTCAACCGCTGCCTGCCGGACACCATAGACGCCGTGGTCGATCGCCACGCGGCCGACGCCGCCAGCCCTGACGGCTTTGGCGAGGGCCCCGCGTGGAACGTGCCGCCCGTCATTACCTACATGATCCGCGAGGCGGGCCTTACCCCCGACGAGGCCTACAAGACCTTCAACATGGGCGTGGGCATGAGTGTGCTGTGCGCACCGGCCGATGTGGCCCGCGTGCAGGCGCTGCTTGCTGCCGAGGGACTTGAGTCCTTCGTTATGGGCGAGTGTGTGGCCGGCGAGGGCAAGGTCGTCTACCGCTAGGCTGCGGAGTGCGAAGAGGAGCAAACATGAGCATCAAGCTGGGCATTCTTCTGTCTGGTAGCGGAACCAACCTGCAGGCCATCATCGACCGCATTGCCGAGGGAACCCTCGACGCGACCATCGAGCTGGTCATAAGCTCGCGGCCAAGTGCCTACGGTCTCAAGCGTGCCGAGGCGGCGGGCATCCAGACGATGACCATGTCGAAGGAGATCTATGCCGACCCCATCCATGCCGACGAGGTCATTGCCACCATGTTCAAGAAGGCGGGCGTGGACTACGTGATCATGGCGGGCTACATGCGCATGGTGCACGAGCCCATCCTGGCCACCTTTCCCAACCGCGTGGTCAACCTGCATCCCGCGCTGCTGCCCAGCTTCAAGGGCGCGCACGCCATCCAGGACGCCTACGACTACGGCGTGAAGGTGACGGGCGTAACGGTGCACTTTGCCGACGACAAGTACGACTGCGGCCCCATCATTGCCCAGCAGGCGCTGGCGGTGGAGGAGGGCTGGACGGTCGAC
>CACXFC010000007.1 GCA_902766835.1 uncultured Coriobacteriaceae bacterium
GGAGCTCGTGCGCGAGGTCTTTGAGAAGGCCGCTCAGGGCATGTGGGCCGACCGCAACGGTGGCTACACCCGCATCATGAAGCTTGGTCCCCGCAAGGGTGACGCCGCTGAGGTTGTCATCATCGAGCTCGTGACCGAGCCCTGCACGCCCAAGAACGCTGGCGTGACCAAGGTCGAGGCCGCCGAGTAGCTTAAGCGCTATCGCAGTCTTGCGAAAAGAACTGTTTGAGGGAGGCTATGGCTTTGCCACAGCCTCCCTTCATGTATCGATAGTCTGTACGCAGTTGTCACCTAAGATTTGCAGGGGGATTGCGGTATACGTGGGGCAATTAGGGGACACGCCCTTTTTGCCCCAAGGGGCAAAAAGGGCGTGTCCCCTAATTGCCCCAGTGCACGCACGGAGTCTCGGATCACGAGCAAGATAAGGAGGTGTGAGGCTCGATGCTTACGCTCAACAATGTGACCTATCGCTTTGCTGACGGAGCGCCAGCGGCGGTAGCTAGCGTATCGCTTGCCCTCGCACCTGCCGAGCGCGTCTGCGTTGTGGGGCACAACGGATCGGGCAAGTCGACCCTTGCGCGCCTTGCCTGTGGTGACCTTACGCCCAGTGAGGGTAACGTCCTGCTCGGCGGGGAGGAGCTGACCGAGGCCGGCGGAAACGGTGCCATTGCCTATGTGGGGCAAGACGCGCGCCAGCAGGCCACGAGCATCCTGGTGGAGGAGGAAGTGTCCTTCTCGGCGCGCTGTCAGCTGCTGGAAGCCGCTGAGGTGCGCGAGCGCGTGAAGGCCTCTCTGGAGACCTGCGGTATAGCGCATCTGCGCGGAAAAGACCTCTCAGAGCTCTCTGGCGGGCAGATGCAACTGGTTGCCATAGCTGCAGCGCTTGCAGCACATCCGCGCTACCTTCTGCTCGACGAGGCCTGTGCGCATCTTGATGCAGCCAGCCGCGAGCGCGTTGCGCGCGTGATTGACAGCCTCCTTCAAAGCGGGATCGGCATTCTCCAGATCACGCATGATGTCCGTGAGATGCAGGGGGCGTCGCGCGTCGTGGAGCTTGCGCATGGCCAGATCGCCTGGCAGGGAAGCCCTGAGGCGTGGGTGGCAAGGGAGGCCGCGCGTGCGCAGCAGCGTACGGCCGCCATGGCGCAAACCGTCGATGCCCTTGACTTCCTCGTGCAGGAACGTCCCAAGGAGCTGCGCCTCGAGAACGGCACCGCCTCTTACGGCAAGGCGCCGGTGTTCCAGAACCTAAGCCTGAGCGTGCAGCCCGGCGAGCTGGTCATGATGTGCGGTCCGTCTGGGGTGGGGAAGTCGACCCTGGCGCGCGTGTTGTCGGGCCTCCACAAGCTCGATCATGGTCAGGCATTGCTGGGCGGCAAGCCCGTACAGCCCGGTCGCGTGGGCCTTGCGTTCCAGCGCCCCGAGGAGCAGCTCTATGCCGCAACGGTCTGGGATGACGTGGCATATGGGCCGCGTAACCTCGGCGTGGTTGAGGATGAGGTCGCCCGTCGCGTGGAACAGGCTCTAAGCGCGCTGGGCGTTCCAGAGAGCCACTGGCATGTGTCGGCGCAGACGCTCTCTGGCGGCATGCGGCGTCGCGTGGCGCTTGCAAGCATCATTTCGCTGGCGCCCGGCGCCTTCGTGCTCGATGAGCCCACGGCTGGTCTCGATGCGGACGGGCGGTTGCTCTTGCATCAGGTGGTGGCGCGCCTGCGTGAGGCGGGGTGCGCGGTGCTGCTCGTTACGCACGACCCGCAGGAGTGGGAGGCCGAGGCTACGCGCGCCGTGAAGCTAGAGACGCATGTGGCGGGTGGCAAAGACGTCGAGGACTCGTCAGCCGCTGCGGCGTTGGTGCAGGGCACAACCGTCTCCGCCAGGCGCAGCCTGCTGGGCACAATTGACGCGCGGGTGCGCATGTTCTCGGCGCTGCTGCTGAGCGTTGCCCTGTTTGCCTGCCACTCGTTCATCGAGCTTGCTGCCGTCGCGGCAGCCATAGCGCTGTCGCTGGTGTGTGGGGCCACTCGTGCGCGTGACGTGCGCGCGGCCCTGGTGCCGGCCTTGCCATTGGCAACGGCCGTACTTCTGTCCAACGCACTGCGCCTTGACGGCACGGGTGACACGTTACTTGTAGGCACGTTGGGTATCAGCATGTCAGGCGCGTATGCGGGCGGGATATCGGCGTTGCGCATCATCTGCCTCGTGGCCCTCGCAGTGGCCTTCACGTCCGACTTCTCATCCACCGACGTGGCGAAGGTGGTGAGCATGGCGCTGGCGCCCTTGGAGGGCCTTGGGGTGGCTGTGTCTGACGCCTCCCTGGCGCTCTCGGTGACGCTGGCGCTCATTCCCCAGTCATACGCCGAGTTCAGGCGTATCGAGGCTGCTCAGAGGGCCAGAGGGGCCAAGTTCGACCACGGCCCGCTGGTCGAGCGGCTGCGTGCCTGGGCAGCCGTTATGGTGCCACTTGTGGTGGTCTTGTTCGAGCGTGCCGACGCGCTTGCCCGAGCGATGCGCCTGCGCGGGTACCGTGGGAAGATGACTATGGAGCGGACTTCGCTCGCGCCGCGCGACGTCCTGGTGCTCTTGGCGGCAGGAGCGCTCTGCGTTGCGGTGATGGCCATCTAGATGTCCGTGGCACTGCATGCGACAGAACCCGCAGCACAGGTGGCAGATGGAGGGAACGATGACGGAAGCAAGCAGCCAGCCAGAGCGTGCGACGCTCGTGCTGAAGCTGGGATATAGGGGCGGAGCCTTCTCGGGCTTTGCCGAGCAGGAGGGCTGCAGGACCGTGGCGGGGGAGCTCCGTCGCGCGCTGCAGACGGTGCTGCATCGCCCCGTCGAGCTGACCTGTGCCGGCAGGACCGACGCCGGCGTGCATGCGGTGGCCCAATACGTGAGCGTCCCGGTGGAAGGGGAGGAGCTGGAGCTCTCGGGCAGGCGCCTTATGGCCTCGCTCACCGCGCTTGTGCCGGACGACCTCTCGGTGCGTGCCATCCTGAGGGCGAACGAAGATTTCTCGGCGCGCTTCGACGCCACCGCGCGGCGCTACCGCTACCGCATCTCGTGCGGGCGTCCGCGGCCCATGCTGCTGTGGGGGCATACGTGGTGGCTGCGTCCGGCATCGAGCCTGGATGTCGAGGCGATGGACGAGGCGGCGCAGTACCTGGTGGGGGAGCATGACTTCATGAGCTTCTGCAAGGTCTCGTCAGCGCGCATGCTGCTCGACGCGGGCCGCTCGACCAGCAGGTGCCTCAACTACGTGCACGTCTCGCACGCTGAGGAGCTGGGGGAGCCACTGGTTGCCATCGACGTGGAGGGCAACGCCTTTCTGCACAACATGGTGCGCATCATGTGCGGTACGCTCGTTGAGGTGGGACGCGGCCACCGCGAGCCGGCATGGGTGGCCGAGGTGCTCGCTGCCCGCAACAGGATGGCCGCCGGGCAGACCGCGCCGCCCGAAGGCCTCACCTTTGCAGGGGTAGACTATCCGTCCGGCCTGCTGGTTCCGTGGAACTAGCGCGAACGGCTTTGCCATAGGGGGATTTGGTTTGGATCTGTTTGTAGACGTCTTGCTTGACAGTGTGCTCGACACCGTCAAGCTCATTCCGTTTCTGCTGGTCACCTACATCATCATGGAGGCCATCGAGCACAGTACCGAAGGCAAGGCGGAGCGCCTGATAGCGCGTGCCGACAAGAGCGGACCTGTTGTGGGTGCCCTGCTGGGCGCCCTGCCGCAGTGCGGGTTCTCGGCTGTGGCCGCCACGCTCTACGCGGGACGCGTGATTACGGCGGGCACGCTGGTGGCTGTGCTGCTCTCAACCTCCGACGAGCTGATCCCGGTCTTCATGGCCAACCGTGCCGAGATGAGCCGCCTGGTGGCCATTGTGGGCATCAAGGTGGCAATCGGCCTTGTGGTGGGCCTGCTGGTGGATGTGGTGCTGCGGGCCCTGCATCGTGCCGGTGACGGGCATCCGCACATCGCCGAGCTCTGCGAACGCGCGCACTGCCATTGCGCCACCATCGACGACGAGGAGCCGGAGGAGCACGGCCATAGCGACGAGCATGACCATGCTGAGCACAGCCACCATCACCACCATCATCGCCACGCGCACGACGGCTCCCACGCCTGGTGGCACATCCTGCGCAGCGCCCTGGTGCACACGGCCGAGGTTTCGCTCTTCATCTTTGTCATCACGCTGGTGTTTGGCCTTGTCATCGAGACCATTGGCCAGGACGCGCTGGCGGCTGCCCTGGGAAGCCATCCGGTGCGGGCGACCTTCCTGTCGGCACTCATCGGCCTTATCCCCAACTGCGGCGCATCGGTTGCCATCACGCAGCTCTTCATCGACGGCACGCTTGCCACAGGGCCCATGCTGGCAGGCCTTCTGGTCTCGGGTGGCATGGGGCTTCTCGTGCTCTTCCGCACTAATGCCGACCAGGTCCAGAACATAGAGATTGCAACTTTTATCTATTTCGTGGGTGTCGTCTGCGGACTCGCGGCAAACATGATGGGACTCGTCCTGTAGGCTGCCGCGTGCCACCGGCGTCATGTCTGTGAATCTGCTGAATTCCCCTTGCGCTCACCGACCGTCCACAAGCAACGCGAAATGCTAAGGGATAATCAACGGTGCGCCTTAGTCAGCACGCTCATCGAACACGTCACACAGGAGCACTAACGGTATGTCCCTCATGCACCCCAAAGTCTCGGTTATCATGCCGGCCTACAACGTCGACCGCTACGTTCGTCGTGCGGTTGAGAGCCTGCAGAACCAGACCCTGAGTGACTTTGAGCTGCTGGTGGTTGACGACGGCTCTACTGACCGCACGGGGCAGATCCTTGACAAGCTTGCCGAGCGCGACATTCGCATCACGGTCTTCCACAACGAGAACGGCGGCGCTCCGGCTGCCAGGAACTTTGCCCTCGATCGCGCGCGTGGCACCTTCGTGCAGTTCATGGATGCCGACGACTGGATCGAGCCGCGCTTCCTCGAGGACATGGTCGCCTTTGCCGAGAAGCACACGCTTGAGCTGGTCATCACGGGCTTCTACATCGACACCTACTACGGCAACAACGGCGAGCATACCTCCGAGGTCAAGACGCGCCCCGATGAGGTGTACCTCACCCAGCAGGAGTTTAGGGCGGCTGCCTGGCAGCTCTTCGACCAGAACCTGTTCTACACGCCGTGGAACAAGCTGTATGTGCGCGAGCGCATCGAGCGCTTGGGCATCCGCTTCAGGCCCACCTTCATGGACGACTTCCCCTTCGTGCTCGACTACATCCGCGACGTCGAGCGCGTGGGCATGATCGAGCAGCCCTACTACCACTTCATCCGCGAGCGCGCCGAATCCGAGACCGCACGCTGGCGCCCCAACCTCTACGAGAAGCGCGAGGAGGAGCACGGCTGGATGCTCGACCTCTATCGCCACTGGGGGCTTGACGGCGATGCAGCCTGCATGGAGATGATTCAGCGGCGCTACATCGAGCGCCTCATTGGCTGCATCGAGAACGTCTGCAACCCTGCCTGCGAGCTGTCCACCAAGGAGAAGCTTGCGCAGATAGACCAGATGATCACCAGCGACCGCGCCCAGATTGCGGTTGCCACGGCGCATCCGCGCAGCAAGATGATGAAGACGATGCTTCTGCCCATCAAGGCAAAGAACGCGCGCGTCGCCTACCACGAGGGCATGCTCATCTCCTACGTGAAGCGTCACAACACGAAGATCTTCGCCACTCTCAAAGCGAATAGATAGACGCCCCTTTGAAACGAACTACGTGGAAATAAAGGGACACGCCCTTTTTTGCCCCACGGCAAAAAAGGGCGTGTCCCTTTATTTCCGGTACTGATGTCCCGTTACTCCTTCACGCCGTACTGCTCGTAGTAGGCGTCGATGGCGGCCTTGAGCTCGGGGGTGATGACGGTGCCCTCCAGAGCCTCGGTCACCTCGGCCATGCTGACGATGGCGGCGGTGGGGAAGCCGTACTTCTGGCTCACCTCGTCGATGGCCGCCATGGTGCCGCTCTTGCCCACCTCCTGGCGGTTGAGCGAGACCATAAGTCCCACGACCTCCACGTCTGCCGCGGCCATCAGCTTCGGGTAGGTCTCGTCGATGGACTTGCCGCTGGTGGTGACGTCCTCAACGATCACTACGCGGTCGCCGTCGTGCAGGTCGGCGCCCAGCAGCTGGCCCTTGTCGGCACCGTGGTCCTTGGCCTCCTTGCGGTCGGAGCAGTAGCGAATCTCCTTGCCATAGAGGTCGTGATAGGCGATGGCGGTGATGACCGACAGGGGGATGCCCTTGTACGCCGGGCCAAAGACCACGTCGAAGTCATCGCCGAAGCGCTCGTGGATGGCTTGGGCGTAGGCGCGCCCCAGGCGCTTGAGCTGGCCGCCCGTCACATAGGCGCCCGCGTTCATGAAGAAGGGCGACTTGCGTCCGCTCTTCAGCGTGAAGTCACCAAACTTCAGCACGTTCGACTCGACCATGAACTCGATAAACTCCCGCTTGTAAGCCTCCATGCGTGTCCTTTCGGCTCGGTTGCTGCTTTGTTGGTTCCATCATACCTGACGACGTGCACGGCTTGGCCAAAACGCTGCCGGCCTTGCCTAGAGTTGGCTTGCCACGCCCTGCTCAAGACAGCGCTGCACGGCGTCGGCCGCGTCCTGTGCCATGACCAGGAACTCCTCGACATAGGCGCCCTTCAGCTTGCGCAGGGCGTAGTCGGCAACGCTCATCTTTCCGGGCGGGCGCCCGATGCCGCAGCGCACGCGTGAGAAGTCGCGCGTGCCCAGCTTGTCGGCTATGGAGCGCAGTCCGTTGTGCGCGTTGAGGCCTCCGCCAAACTTCACCTGGATGCGGCCTTCCGGCAGGTCTACCTCGTCGTGCACCACCAGGATCTCGGCCGGGCTCACCTTGTGGGCGCGGGCAATCTTCGAGAGCGGGCCGCCGCTCGTGTTCATGTAGCTCTGCGGCTTGGCGAGCAGGATCTCCTGCATCTCGCCGTTGCGTCGGATCTTGATGGTGGCCGTGTCGCAGCCACCCTCGCTCTTCCAATACCGGACGCCATGACGCTCGGCAAGCGCGTCGATAACGGCGAAGCCAGCGCTGTGCCTCGTGAGGGCGTATTCGGCGCCGGGGTTGCCCAGACCGCAGACAATGCGGACGTCTTTGGGTGTTGCTGCCATGTTGGTCTCCTTGGCTGGTCTTTGGTGCCCTACAAGCATACCCGAGTATGCGACGTGGGTGGCTCGCGCTGGGGCACACCCCTTTTCCGTACACGGGTGAGCCTTGGGGCCGGTTCCGCACATGCGTGTGCCTTGGGGTCGGTTCTCGCGGCACATCCGTGTGCGCTTTTGAAAAAGCGCACACGGATGTGCCGCGAGAACCGACCCCAAGGCACACGCATGTGCGGAACCGGCCCCAAGGCACGCGGAACGGGAGGCTCTTCCCCCAGCGCGCGTACTCCACGCACGTGTTTCATCTCTGATAGAACTCGCGGCATTCGCAGGTATCGCACGTATCATACCTGCAGGAACAGATAGAATGAAGGATGGTGACGCGCGCCGGTGGCCCTGTGCGGAAACAAGGGGAATCCCACATTGCCCAGGCGTGCATATCGAGGACGAGCAGGTCGGGAGAGGGGCTAGCCGATGTTCAAGATTCTCCAAAAGACGCAGTTTTCGGAGAAGGTGTTCAAGTTCCGCATCGAAGCGCCGGAGATGGCCAAGCACGCGCATGCGGGCCAGTTTCTGATGGTGCGCGCAAACGAGTACGGCGAGCGTGTGCCGTTCACGTTTGCCGACTGGAATGCCGAAGATGGCTGGGTCGAGTTCATCTTCATGGTGATTGGCAAGACCACCACCATGCTGAGCGGCTACGAGGCGGGCGACTGCCTGCAGGACGTTGTGGGGCCGCTGGGTACGCCCACCGAGATGGGCGAGGGCAAGTGGGTTGTCATTGGCGGTGGCGTGGGCTTGGCCATTGCCTTCCCCGTTGCGCGCCAGCTTGTGGCAACCGGCCACGAGGTTCATGCCATCATGGGTGCCCGCACCAAGGAGCTTTTGCTGCTTGAGGACCAGTTCAGGTCCATCCTTCCCGAGGACCACGTGCACATCACCACCGACGACGGCTCGTATGGCGAGAAGGGCGTGGTAACCGCGCCGCTCGAGCGCCTGCTTGAGAGCGGTGCTGCCGACCACGTCTTCTGCGTTGGCCCCGTGCCCATGATGAAGTTCTCAACCCTCACCGCCCAGAAGTTCAACACGCCCATCATTGCGTCGCTCAACCCCATCATGGTTGACGGCACGGGCATGTGCGGTTGCTGCCGCGTCGAGATTGACGGCCAGACCAAGTTCGCTTGCGTCGACGGCCCCGACTTCGACGCCACCAAGGTCGACTGGGACGACCTTCGTGCGCGCCAGGCCGCGTATCGTACCGAGGAGGGCCAGTCCCTCAAGGCCTATGAGGAGGCGAACTGCGCATGCCAGAAGTAGATGGTCGTTGGATGGCCGACATGAAGCGCCCACGCACGCCCGACAACGAGGAGCCGGCGGCCGAGCGTGCCTGTGACTTCCGTCCCGTTGACAAGGGATTCACCGAGGAGATGGCCATTGCCGAGGCGTCTCGCTGCCTGAGGTGCAACAAGCCGCTCTGCGTGCAGGGCTGTCCCGTCAACATCAACATCCCTGCCTTCATCACCCAGCTCTACAATCGCGAGTTTGGTGCCGCGCTCGACATCATCCGCGAGAGCTCGATGCTCCCTGCCATCTGCGGCCGCGTGTGTCCGCAGGAGAACCAGTGCGAGGGCAAGTGCGTCCGTGGCCGCAAGGGCGAGCCGGTGGCCATCGGCCAGCTCGAGCGCTTCTTGGGTGACCGCCCCGAGCTTGCGTCCATGCCGCACATGGCGCCGAAGAACGGCAAGAAGGTTGCCGTCATCGGCAGTGGCCCCTCGGGCATCACCTGCGCCGGTGAGCTTGCGCGCAATGGCTTTGACGTGACGGTCTTCGAGGCCTTCATGACGGGCGGCGGCGTTCTGGTCTACGGCATCCCCGAGTTCCGTCTTCCCAAGGCGGTCGTCAAGCGCGAGATTGACGGCCTGCAGGAAATGGGCGTGAAGTTCGAGTACAACTCGGTCATGGGACGCCTGGCCGACGCCGAGGAGCTGCTGAACGAGAAGGGCTTCGACGCCATCTACGTTGCCACGGGCGCTGGCCTGCCCAAGTTCCTCAACATCCCTGGTGAGAACCTGCCCAACGTGTTCTTTGCCAACGAGTACCTCACGCGCGTGAACCTCATGAAGGCGAACAGGTTCCCCGAGTACGACACCCCCACCAAGCGCGGCAAGAACGTCGTGGTCTTTGGTGGCGGCAACGTGGCCATGGACGCGGTGCGCACCGCCAAACGTCTGGGTGCCGAGCGCGCCATCATCGCATACCGCCGCACCGAGGCCGAGATGCCGTGCCGCAAGGCCGAGCTGCACCATGCCAAGGCCGAGGGCGTTGAGGTCATGCCTCTGGTTGCGCCGCTCGAGTTTTTGGCGGGCGAGGATGGCAACGTGTGTGGCGTGCGCGTCCAGAAGATGGAGCTGGGCGAGCCCGACTCCTCCGGCCGTCGCCGTCCCGTGCCTATCGAGGGTGCCATCGAGGAGATTGCCTGCGACGTGGCCATCAGCGCCATTGGCACCAACGCCAACCCGTTTGCCAAGCTCATTGGCGGCATGGAGCTCAACAAGTGGGGCTACATCATCGCCGACGAGGAGACGGGCCAGACGACCAACCCCAAGATCTGGGCTGGCGGCGACATCGTGACCGGTGCCGCAACCGTCATCCTGGCCATGGGTGCCGGCAAGAAGGCCGCAGCCGACATTACCGCCAAGCTGGCTGGATAGAAATACCGCAGCTTACATTGGGGCAATTAAGGGACACGCCCTTTTTTGCCCCGCTGGGCAAAAAAGGGCGTGTCCCTTAATTGCCCCTGGCGCTCGCGCAGGTAAAACGGCGCCCCGCTCGCAGATGAGCGGGGCGCCGTCGTCTGGCTCTGTTGCGCGACCTTACAGGTTCAGGTCGCCGCCGAAGATGGCCGTGGTGGGCTCGTTCACGTAGACGTGGTGGATGGCCTCCGCCAGCTCGTCGGCCACGCTGATGGTCTTGATCTTGGAGCCGGGACGGTCGGCCATGTAGCACGGGATGGCGTCGGTGACCACGCACTCCTCGATGGGGGCCTCCTGCAGGCGCGAGATGGCCGGGCCCGAGAAGATGCCGTGCGTGGCGCACACGTAGATGTCGCCCGCACCCTGGCGCTTCAGCTCGTTCATGGAGCCGCAGAGGGTGCCTGCGGTGTCGATCATGTCGTCGTTGATGATGCAGGTCTTGCCCTTGATGTCACCAATGAGCGACATGACCTCGGCAACGTTGTGCTTGGGGCGACCCTTGTGGGCGATGGCCAGCGAGCAGCCCAGGTAGTCGGAGAGCTTCTTGGCATGCTTGGCGCGGCCGGCGTCCGGCGAGACGACGACGGTGTTCTCCCAGTCGAAGTCCTTCTTCCTGAAGTAGTCGCCGAACAGGTACAGGGCAGTGAGGTGCGTCACGGGGATGTCGAAGAAGCCCTGGATCTGGCTCTGGTGCAGGTCGAGCGTGATGACGCGGTCGATGCCTGCGGTCTCCAGAAGGTTGGCCACCAGACGGGCGGTGATGGGCTCGCGCGAGGCGGCCTTGCGGTCCTGGCGGGCGTAGGCGTAGTGGGGGATAACGGCGGTGACGCTCGCGGCGCTGGCGCGCTTGGCGGCGTCGGTGGCAATGAGCAGCTCCATCAGCAGGTCGTTGACGTTGGTGCCCGACATCGACTGGATGATGAATACCTCGTCGCCACGCACCGACTCGTCAAAGCGCGCGTAGACTTCGCCGTTGGCGAACTTCGACAGCTCGAGGCCGCTGATCTCTAGCCCAAGCTTGTTGGCAATCTTGGTGGCAAGAGCGTGGTTGCCCGTGCCGGTATAGAGCTTGATATTCTTCTCGACGTTAAGGGGCTTGCTGAGGTCCGTGTACATCTATCCCTGCTTCCTCTCGCCGTTGGCCTTTTGCTCCTTCAACTTGGCCATGCGCGCGGTGGCATAGCCCTCAATCATGACTTGGTCGTTGCGCTCGACGGCAAGGGCGCCCGCCGGAACGTTGCGGGTGATGCAGCTCGAGGCGCCAACCAGCGCGCCGTCGCCAATCTCCACCGGGGCGACCATCATGGTGTCGGAACCGATAAACACGTCGTTGCCGATGGTGGTGCGGTGCTTGAAGACGCCGTCGTAGTTGCAGGTAATGGAGCCTGCGCCAATGTTGACGCCCGAGCCCATGGAGGTGTCGCCGATGTAGGAGAGGTGCGGCACCTTCGAGCCAGCGCCAATGGTGGAGTTCTTGATCTCGACGTGGGTGCCCACATGGGCGCCGTCGCACAGATGCGTGCCGGGGCGCAGGTAGGCGCGCGGGCCCACGGTTACGCCCTCGTCGATGACGGTGTCGTAACCCACGGTCTCTTCCACGCTGGAGCCGTCGCCCACAACCACGTTGGTGAGACGCGTGTTGGGGCCAACGACGCAGTCCTCGCCGATGCTGGTGTTGCCCCACAGCATGGTCTGGGGGAGCAGCTCGGTGTCGCGGCCAACGGTTACCTCGGGGCCCACCCAAACCTGGCTGGGGGAGAGCATGGTCACGCCGGCATCCATGAGCTGGCCGTTGATGCGCTTCTGCATGACCTTGGTGGCCATGGCAAGCTGCCTGCGGCTGTTGACGCCCAGAAGCTCTGTGTAGTCGTCCGCGCAGATGGCCGAGACGGGCTCGCCCATCTCGCGGTAGATGGCCACCATGTCGGTGAGGTAGTACTCGCCCTGCGCGTTGTTGTTGCCAATCTTGTTCAGGTTTTCGGAGAGGCGACGGCCGCAGAAGCAGTAGATGCCAGAGTTGCACTCCGTGAGCGTGGCCTGCTCCTCGGCCGTGCAGTCCTTGTGCTCGATGATGGCGGCAACGGCGCCGTCCTCGTCGCGCTTGATGCGCCCGTAGCCGGTTGGGTCGGGCGGCAGCATGGTGAGGACGGTGCAGGCATTGTGGTTGGAGGTGGTCTCCTCCACAAGCGCGGAGATGGTCTCGGCGCGCATGAGCGGGGTGTCGCCGTAGAGTACGACGGTGGGCCCGTGGAAGTCACCCAGGGCCTCCTGCACGCACATCATGGCGTGCCCGGTGCCCAAGCGCTCGGATTGTACGACGCACTCGACGTCGGGGTCGTTGGCAAAGATGGCGCGAACCTCGTCTGCCCCATGGCCCACAACCACCACGATACGGGTGGCACCCGCCTTGCGGGCAGCATCGACCGGCCACCACACGAGCGGCTTGTCGAGAAGCTTATGAGCGACTTTGGGGTGACGGGACTTCATACGCGTTCCCTCGCCTGCAGCGAGGACGATCGCGGTCATTGGCATATAAGCCTCCAAAGTGGATTGGTGGTCCCTTGGTGTGCCGTGAGCGGCACGTATCACCATCTTAACGCAAGCAATGAATCGGTAGGCGGTAGTATGTGCGCATGCAGGATATGCCCATAGGTCTACGACTTGGTGACGATTGGGCCACAAGGGTGGTACACTATAGTTTGCTGGCTGGGTTCCCAGCGCAGCGAGTGCACTGGAGCATCGTCCAGTGGTTAGGACTGCGGTTTTTGGTGCCGCCAACCTAGGTTCGAA
>CACXFC010000008.1 GCA_902766835.1 uncultured Coriobacteriaceae bacterium
CGCTCATTCGCGGGATGGGCGCTCGTCGCGCAGGCGCGTCAGGGCGGCGAACTCGCGCCCTGCGGGCGCTCAGACAGCGCCGCCCTCACGCCGCGCCTGCGCTCCTCGCATCCCGCGGAATTCGCTTCGGGCCCCGCGCCCCGCGCCCGAGGCCCGTCCCCGATTCTGGTGCATGGTGGCAACAAAAAAAGGCTTGTCCCTTAATTGCCTAGGCTCATGCGCGGCGAGGACCGTCCCCGATTCACATGGATGAGAAAACAGGACCGTCCCCGATTCACGCGGTGGGTAGCTGGCCTTCGTCCAAGGCGGTTAGGAAGCGTTGGTAGTCGGCTTCGTTCTGCTTGGCGTAGGCGCGGGCGAAGTGCGCGATGGCCTTCTCGAACTCGCCGGTCTCTCCCAGGTAGGAGGCAAGGGCGAAGCGGTTTCCCGTGCGGGCATGCGCATGGGCGAGCGTCCATCCACAGGCCTCGGCAATGTGGCAGAGCTGCTTTGGCGTTACAACGTCCAAATTGAAGCTACCCTTGCCGTCCCACAGCTGGCGGACGTAGTAGTCCTTGAGGGAACCCTCCTCGCCGGGTACGCGGCACCAGCCCAAAAGAACGTCACTTGCGGTCTGCATGGCCCGCTGCCCCTCCACCACGCGCTCACCGCTTTGGGCGTAGGTGCTCTTGCCCACAAAGCGTTCCAGCACCGATTCCTGCGCCTCCTTTACCTGGAGCACCAGGGGGTCGTGCTCATCGGCTCCCTTGAGGACGATGACCCAGGCGCGTGTGCCCACGCTGCCTACGCCCACGACCTTGCGAGCCATGTCCACTGGGATGTACGACCCAATGAGGTGGCGTTTGTCGGGGGCAAGCGACTTAAGGTATTGCGCAAGGATGACGCTCATCCGGAACTCGATGGCCTGATCGTCAAAGGCGCGCGTGAACGTTGCTGCGGCATCGGTGCCGGCCTTCTGTGCCAGGTCTTCATATATCAGGTCGCGCATGGGAACGATGAGCGGGGGATTGCTGATGAAGCGCAGATTACCGTCGACCACCTCGGTCAGCTTGCGGATGGCACGTGCGCTGTCCTTGCCCTGCGCCTTCTTGAGGAGCTTCTTTGCTGCCTTGGTGTCGAGGTCGGTGAGGTTTTCCGAATACATCTGCATGAGGTGGTCGACATCGAGGTGGGCGTACCATACCTCCAGGTTTCCCATCTCGGCAAACTCGCGCATCGCCTGGCGGTAGCGACGCGCGCACGCCTTCACGGCGTCCTTGCGCTCACCCTTGGAAAACCCTACGGTGCGTCCGCAAATCTCGATGCTGGCGGCGAGGCGCTTGATGTCCCACTCCCAAGGGCCGGGCAGGGTTTCATCGAAGTCGTTGATATCAAAGACAGTCCTGCGCTCGGGGGAGGCGAAGAGGCCGAAGTTGGCAATGTGGGCATCCCCGCACAGCTGGACGGTGACGCCAGTGTTGGGGAGGCCGGAAAGGTCCTGTGCCATGATCAGCGCCGCGCCACGATAGAACGCGAACGGCGAGGCACTCATGCGCTGGTAACGAATGGGCAGCAGCGATTGCACGCGTTGGGCTTCTTGGCTGCGCAGCAGGTCAACCGGGTCGGGCCGGTCTTCAGCGGCCACCCAAGCGCCTTGGTCCTCGAGGGGCAGGCGCTGCCGAAGGTTCTTGCCAAACGCCCGGCTTTCCTCCGTGGTACGCAGGGTCGAGGAGTTCAGTGCCTCCCTGACGCTCTGATGTATCTGCACAACGTCCTTTAGCATCGGCCTTGCCATATACTTGCCCGCTTTCCACCGCACTGTGTTATGTACCGCGCACCCACCACTATAGGCGTTCCCTCTGCCATTACGTGCACGGGGCCATATCGCGCTACGGTAAGGCTACCTTCGCGTCACCCGGCGCGGCAGAGCTGGGCATGCTACCCTTCGCGGAAGGTCGGCCCGGCAGGCCTCGGGGTGCACGAGGGCTGATGCTATGATGAGCGCATCTTTGAGTCAGAGAGGAGCGCCAACGATGGTCTTCTACATGCCGACCCGTCTTATCTGTGGTGACGACTGCCTTGCGCTCAATGCGCAGGAGCTCAAGTCGCTAGGTTCTACCTGCGTAATTGTTGCGAGCGGGCAGGCGGCTAAAGCAAGTGGCGCACTGAATGATGCGGAGCGCGCCCTCGAGTCCTGCGGCATAGCTCACTTTGTGTGGGACTGCGTTGTAGAGAACCCTCCCGTGGTTGACTGCGCTGCGGCAGGCCGCTTTGCCGCCAAGCACGGGGCAGAGTTCATCATGGGTATCGGAGGTGGCTCCGCCCTTGACGCCGCGAAGGCTGTGGCGGTCTTTGCGGCAAACCCGGGACTTGGGGTCGATGAGGCTTCCTTCTACGACAAGGCTTGGGAGCACAGCCCGCTGCCCATTGTACTGGTGGGGACGACCGCAGGTACCGGCAGTGAGGTGACCAAGGTCTCGGTGCTGACCGACAGCAAGGCGCGCAAGCACAGCATTCACGACGACCGCCTGTATGCGACGCTTGCCTTCGGCGACAGCCGCTACACGCACTCGTGCCCGCCTGCCGTTACCCTGTCGTGCGGCGTTGACGTGCTCGCGCATGCGGCCGAGAGCTACTTCAGCCACAAGGCCGACGAGATCTCGCGCGCCTTTGCCGTACGTGCCATCCGCCAGCTGATGGGGCCGCTTGCAGATGCCGCGGCGGGTGCTGAGCTTGACGGCGACGGGCGCCGCCAGCTCTATGAGGCCTCAATCCTGGGCGGCCTTGCCATCAACACCACCGGCACGTGCTTCCCGCACAACGTGGGCTACTACCTTACCGAGAACTACCACGTGCCTCACGGCTTTGCCTGCGCGGTGTTTCTGCCCGAGATGCTCAAGCAGGTGCGAGCGTACGACGAGGCCTACGCGGCGGCATTCTACGACGAGGTGGGAACGATCGAGGAGGCGCTTGTCACCCTGATTGAGAACTGCCTACCGAGCTTCGACATCCACATGGATGCGGCGGAGATTGCCGCTGCGCTTCCGCGCTGGGAGAACAACGGCTCGGTCAAGAACACCAGGGCGAACGTTTCCGTCGAGATGATTGGCCAGATGCTTGAGGCATTGTTCAAGTAAGAGCTAGGAGAGGGGATAGTCATGATTAGAAGGCAGCAGGATCAGGTTGTTGAGTTCAAGTGCATCCGTGGCGGCAAGGGCGAGGTTGAGCAGCACAAGATCTGCGAGAGCGTCGACGAGCTGTATGGCAAGGGTCGCCTGTTCAACCTCATGATCATTGAGCCGGGCAACAGCATTGGCGAGCACACGCATGAGGGAGACAACGAGATTTTCTACTTCCTCTCGGGCACGGGCGAGTACAACGACAACGGAACCATCGTGCAGGTGGGTCCCGGCGACACCACCATCTGCAACGACGGTGAGATGCACGGGCTGGTCAACACCGGTGACGAGCCGCTCAAGTTCATTGCGCTGATCCTGTACTAAACGACAGGCATAGGGCTTGGTGTGTCGAACTGCCCGGGAAACTAAGGGACACGCCCTTTTGCCTAGCTGGGCAAAAGGGCGTGTCCCTAAGTTTCTCCCAAATGAGCCTGGGGCTACTTCAGCTCGTTGAGGTATTCGACCAGGCTGGCGCGGTCGAAGTAGCTCTTTGGGTTGCTGAGCGGGTAGTCGGGGTCAATGCCCTGGTCGATGTTGTAGAACGCGCCGTTCTTGGGGAAGCTGCACTGCGTGTTGCCCGAGATGGCAAAACGGGAGCCAATGGCATTGGATGCGTTGAACACGATGCAGGATCCACCGTAGGTCTTGCGTCCAAGCAGCGTCACCCGTGCCGACTGCTTGAAGATGGCGGGCACCAGATTGCCGCACGAGAACGAGACCGGCGAGATGAGGCAGTACAGGTTGCGGTCGCCCAGCTCGTCGAGCTCGTTGAAGGCATGGTCGAAGTTGGTATCCACGCGGAACATGCCAATGGACATGCCACCCGAGAGCGTGTCGCGCATGGCCACCGGCGCCTCGCCCAAGAACCAGCCCGTAGCGAACACGGCGGTGTCAGCCGATCCGCCCGTGTTGCAGGACAGGTCGATAACCACGTTCTGGATGGGGCTGTTCTTGCGCGTTATCTGCTCGTGTGCCTCATGGATGAGCTCTATGGTGTCGCCCGAATCCAGCGACACGTCCTGCTCGTAGTAGTTATCCGCGGTGCGGAGGAACTTGTCGAAGGTGATGAAGGCGGTGTTGCCCACTTCCTCGTAGGCAGGACATCCGTCGGGGTAGTACGAAGCCCGCGTGTCCTTGTACAGATCCTCAACAGCATCGTTGGTGACGCGCGAGAAGCCATGGACATTATCGCGCGCGTTCTGTGGCATGTAGTTTGGCCCCGCTAGGGGAGATGCGTAGTCGTACGTGCTGTGGATGTCATCAAGATGCAGGCTGAGCAGGTCGTAGAGGGCGTCGTCCACCTCTTGGGGGTCGGTGCTGCTGAGGGCCTCGCGCAGGCCGACCTCATCGAAGAAGGCGTCGAAGTTGACGATGCCATGGGTATCCTTGAGCCCGTAGAAGTTGTCCATGAGGAAGCAGAACTCGTTGTAGTTGAAGGCGGCGAGCTCTTTGCTCAGCTCCGTCTTGGGGGTCTCGTCTGCCTCGGTGACCATGCTGATGGCCTCATCGCCAAAGGCGATGCAATTGCCATTGAAGTACATGCGAACGCCCTGGTAGCTCAACGCAATGTCCGAGATGGTCTGTAGCGGGACGAGGCACTCGCCATCGGCATCGACGATGTCAATGCTGTAGGGAGCAAGCTCGAACACGACCTCCTTGCCGTTGCGGTTGTAGGAGGCCTCGGTTGCCGAGAACACCTCGTTTTCGTTGTCTTCGGGCAGCCGCGAGGACGATGCCCCTGAAACCAGAACCTGCGAGTCGGGACGTTGGAAGAAGGCGTTGTAGTCGAAGAAGGTGATGGTGTCCTTGCTGGCGTCGAAGGTGACGGTGTAGCCCGTATCGGTGCGCGTGACCACCGATTTGACGCCTTCGGTCTGGCACTCTACGGGATAGCCCGTTGCCTCGAACTTCGTCCAGTCGGAGACCGCGAGGTAGGGGATGTCGGTATGCCCATCGATGAAGTAGAGGGGCATCTCGGTCAGCCCGTCGCCCTTCTCCTGTGAGGCCGCTTGCTGCTCATCTGTGGGCGTGCTTTCGTCGGGCAGGGCATCCACCGTGTCGGTCTGCTCGCCATTGTCCTGCTGACCGAGATAGAAGGGGTAGACGTGACGCTCTATCTGGTGCCCGCCACCCGCACCAGACGCCGCGCAGCCGCTTCCCGCAACCATTGCCAAAGCACACGTGATGCATATCAAAAACTTGCGTATGCGCTCTGTCATAAACGATCACCTCGCCAATTGCTGTCTGCCAGGTATATGAAAGGAGCTGCTCCCATCGTATACCGAGTATACGATGGGAGAGACGCGCGCTGGGGGCATACGCCTTTTCGCACATGCGTGGGCCTTGGGGTCGGTTCTTGCGGCACATCCGTGTGCGCTTTTGCATAAGCGCACACGGATGTGCCGCAAGAACCGACCCCAAGGCCCACGCATGTGCGAAAAGGCGTATGCCCCCAGCGCGCGTCTCTAATGGCTAAGCCAGGGCGTCGCGCAGGAACGACTCGTTCTGCTCGCGCATCCGCGCAAGGTCGTGCGCCACCGCCTTGGGAAGGTCGTGGCGATGGAACTCGTCAATCAGGCGGATGTTGGCCCGTGCGTCGCAGATGTCGCCCAGATGGTCCTGATGGGCAACCATGTTCTGCGCAATCTCCACCGAGTCGGCCCCGAGGATGCCCTCGTTGAACTCCGCCACATAGCGGGCGCGCTTGGCACGCTTGCGCACGTCGTGCGTCCGCTCGGCATCGGACAGGTCGAGGGTGGAGAGGTCGGCTTCGACTGACGCAATCAGGGCGTCAAACCGCGCGCGCACCACCTTGGCGGGCAGCCCCTGCCTTAGGTAGCGCTTCTTCCACACAACGTTCTTGGCAAGGGACATGGCGCGCTCAAATGCCCGCACGACCTGCTTCGACGTGAGGATCTTGAGGACGTGGGCACGCTCGGTGGCCGCCTCCTTCTTGCAGGATGCGCACGTCTTGGAGGAGAATCCCTCGGTCGCGCGCACGTGCTTCTCAAGAACGTCCAGCTCACGCAGGCGCGAGGTGTACCCAACAATCTCCTTGAGGAGCGCTTGGGTCTCGGCGTTCTGCTGCGCATTCTGCCAGGGCTTGATGAACGCCACGAAGCTGCGCAGCGTACGGATGTTCGTGCGGAAGCGGTGGATGGTCTCGATGTCTTCAGGGGTGGCAATGAAGGCCGTGCGACGGTCTTCGATTATCTCGGCCGTCTTGGTCAGGGCAGCCTGGAGCTGGACAAACGTGTCCCAATGGGCGGCGATGGGGCCTTGGGCAAACCACAGGAGCCGGGCGTGGTCAGCAGCTGACGAGCTGCCCTGCTCGTCCGCCTCGGCAAGCTTCACCCTCAGGCAGCAGAGGCCTCCCGTGGAGAAGGGCGGCGTGGAACCGGCAAGCTCCTCGACGACGTCCTCGGCAAACGGCACGTGGCCAACGACGCATATGAAGTCTGCATCGCTGGCGCGCAGGTCGTTCAGGAAGCCGTCAATGTCCTGCTCCCACAGGCACTCATGGGTCTCGATGCCCTTCTTGAGGGGAATCTCCCGCTCGTGCAGCGCTGCCTCAAGGAGCCGTGCCGTCTGGCAGGCACGCTTGGCAGGGCTCGACCAGATCTGCAGGGTGGCATCTCCTGCCTCGAGGAGGCGTAGCATGCGGGGGAGGCGTGCCCCAAGCGCCAGTGCGCCTGCTTCGGTGAGGCTCCTGTCCTTGTCCGGCTGACCTTGCTCGGGAGCCATCGCTTTGCCATGCCGCATCACAACGAGCGTCTTTTCCATGACAACTCCCTTCGTCGGTTAGTACTAGCCTAGCGCAACATCTAGCACCATCATCAGCACGAAGCCGAGCGAAAAGGCGACCGTACCCACATTGGTGTGTTCGCCCTCGCTCATCTCGGGAATCAGCTCCTCCACCACCACGTACATCATGGTGCCCGCAGCAAAGGCAAGCAGGTAGGGCAGCACGGGCACAACGAGTGACGAGGCCATGATGGTAAGCAGCGCCGCCACGGGCTCGACGGCACCGGAAAGCACGCCGTACCAGAACGTCTTTGCTTTGCTCATGCCCTCGGCGCGCAGCGGCATCGAGACGATGGCGCCTTCGGGAAAGTTCTGGATGGCTATGCCGAGCGCCAGCGCAAGTGCCGCGGTCTGGCTCACCGTCTGACCTCCGTGGAGCCATCCCGCGTACACCACGCCTACGGCCATGCCCTCGGGAATGTTGTGGAGCGTGACAGCCAGCACGAGCTTGGTCGTGCGCTTGAGTCCGGTCTTGGGCCCCTCGTCCTGCAGGTCCATGTGCATGTGGGGAGTCACCTCGTCGAGCAGCAGCAGAAAGCCGATGCCAATCATGAACCCGACGGCTGCGGGCACGAACGAGAGGGCACCCATGTGCTCGCTGGCGTCGAGGGCCGGCTGCAGCAGGCTCCAAAATGATGCGGCTACCATGACGCCGGCGGCAAAGCCCGTGAGGATCTTCTGCACAGTGGCGGGAATCTCGCGCTTGAGGAGGAACACCATGGCCGCCCCAAGGCTGGTGCCCAGGAAGGGGAGGAGTATCCCCTGAGCTATCTGAAGCGTTGGCATTGCGCCACATCCCTTCGAATTCTGCCAACGCCCGCCGGGTTACAACCTCCCCAGCAGGTTTGCGATGAGGCAGATGTAGCAAATGGTTTTGGGAATCATGAGCATGCCCATCATGGGCTTCTCGTGCGCATAGAGAACGACGCCCATGTAGCAGGCGAAGCTGAGCGCAACGAGCAGGGCAAGCTGCCACTCTTGGTACCAGATGAGCAGGTAGAGCACCGTTACGATGCCCATGGCAACGAACGGCACGTTGCGGATGATGCCCCACATGGGGTTGCCCTCGCGCGAGAACCAGTTGTTCTGCGGGAACAGGCAGAGCACCACGCGAATGACGGCCAGCGCCGCCAACAGCACGCGCACGAAGTTCTGGCCGATGCGCTCGGTTTCTGCGGCGCCGGGCACGCGCAGCATCGCCTCGAACAACAGGAGGTAGAAGATGGTCATCGTGATTGAGGAGACGAGGTTGCCCAACCCCAGCCAGAAGGCGCGGCGTTTCTGTTCGGCGGGGTCGTTGGTCTCGCCATGAACGTTTGCCAGGATGCGTGGAACAAGGTGGAAGGCATCCCCCGCGCCGAGGAGCAGCGTCATCGCGGCGCACATCGAGGCATAGCCGGGATGGGCACCGGAGCGCGCCAACAGGAAGATGATGCCTGCCACCACCGCAAACAGAAGGTATCCAGCGCAGAAGACGGTCTCTCCGATGCGCATTCCCAGAGGCTTTTGCTTGGCCATGACTTCTCCTTCTGGTTGGGCTGGCTGCAGGTGGGAATAGTATAAGCCGGCGGATGCGCCGGGCAGGGCAATTAAGGGACACGCCCTTTTTGCCCCGCAAGGCAAAAAGGGCGTGTCCCTTAATTGCCCTTCAGGATTCTCAAGACGAGGCAGCAGCCCTCTTAGCGGATATACTGTTGCAGCCTCCCGCTGGAATTCCCAAGGCGCTGCGCAAGTAGGCTGGGGCGCCAGCACACATCAGACCAACAGGCGTGGTGATGCCCCGTGCATGACATCTGGAACCCGTGGCATGGCTGCATAAAGTGCAGCGAAGGCTGCGAGAACTGCTATATGTACTTCCTCGACTCCCAACACGGCAGGGATGGCAGCGAGATCTACCGCACCAAGGCGGGCTTCCGGTACCCGCTTTCCAAGCACCGTGACGGCAGCTGGCAGGTCAAGAGCGGCGAGATGCTGCGTGTGTGCATGACCTCCGACTTCTTTCTCAAGGAGGCCGACGCATGGCGCGACGAGGCCTGGGACATCATGTACCGTCGCCCCGACGTGAAGTTCTTCCTGCTGACCAAGCGGCCCGAACGCGTTGCGAAAAGCCTCCCCTGGAACTGGGGCGACGGCTGGGAGAACGTGATGCTCAACGTCACCTGCGAGAACCAACGTCGCGCTGACGAGCGCATCCCCATCCTGCTGGGGCTTCCCTTCAAGCACAAGGGCGTCATGTGCGCTCCCTTCATTGGGCCGGTGAGCATGCGCGAACACCTGGCAACGGGTCAGATTGAGCAGGTGCTGTGCGACGGCGAAAACTACAACGGCGCCCGTCCGTGCCACTACGAGTGGGTGAAGGCGCTGCGCGACGAATGCGCAGAGGCGAACGTGACCTTCGTCTTCTGTGGCACAGGCCGAAGGTTTGTGAAGGACGGCCGCACCTACAAGCTCGAGGGCAGAATCCAGAGCGAGCAGGCGCGCAAGTCGGGCCTGAGCTTTGAGGGCAAGCCCATCGCGTGGCAGCTGGCAGATGGCTGGGGGATGCCCATTCCCAAAGACCAGCTGTACCAGCCCTATTTTGGCGAGCGTTGCCAGACCTGTGGCATGCAGCCAATCTGCAACGGCTGCAGCAGGTGCGGAAGGTGCTCCTAGGGGCGGCGTGCGCTGGATATGCCCTAGCGCACGCTTAAGCACAATGTGTCAATACGGCGGTCGACCGGCTGCCACCTCCGTGGGAATCGCATGCCAACATGCCAAAGATATGCATAGTTGCCCGTGTATACTACTATCCATGTGTTTTGAGAGCTTTTGTTTTCGCAAGACATTGTGAAGGGAGCAAGCCATGCAGAACATCGTGACCGCCATTTTCAATGTTAAGAGCGAGGCTTATCAGGCATTCTCGCAGATGCGCCACGCCCCGTTTGGCCAGGACTATGTGGTGGCAGAGGCCGCGCTGATCAAGCGCGAGGGCGACGCCATCAAGGTCGAGGAGGCGTTTGAGAACATCGCCACCAATCCCGACCACGCTGGCTTTGGCATGGCTGCCGGCGCGCTCCTTGGTATCCTCGGTGGCCCGCTTGGCGTGCTGCTTGGCGCCTATACCGGTGGTATCACCGGCGCCGCGTTTGACACTGCCGACACCGCTGACAGCCTCGCGTTGCTCGAGACCACCGCAGCCAAGCTGATTGACGGCGACGTTGCCATCATCGCGCTGGTCCAGGAGGAGGAGCCCGCATTCGACGCCGCCTTCAAGGGCTTTGACGTGCGCATCGTCCGTCACTTTGCCACCGACGTCATGGACGAGGTCGACCGCGCCATCGACGCCGCGGAGGAGAAGGAGAACCTCGACAGGCTGGAGGAGCGTGCCAAGCGCAAGGCCGAGAACAAGAAGTTCTGGGACGAGCTTGCAGAGCAGTACGAGATCAACCGCCGCGAGCGCGAGGCCGAGCGCACCGCCGAGCGCGAGGCGTACCTTGACGGGCTTGCCGAGGAGGCAAACGCCATGAACAAGAAGCTCGCAGAGCTCGACAAGGCCATTGGCAAGAGGATCAAGGAGAAGGAAGCCGAGGATGAGGCCTTCGATCAGGCCATGGAGGATGCCAAGGCTGCCTACGTCTCCCAGACCAAGGAGATCTACGGCAAGTAAGGCGCACGCTAATCCGGTATGCGTTAAAGTTGCGCTGAAACTAGGGGACACGCCCTTTTGCCCAGCTGGGCAAAAGGGCGTGTCCCCTAGTTTCCTTTTGCCCTATCCCTTCTAACGGAGCATATGATCCACGAGGCCGTCTATCTCCGTTAGCCTATCTTCGATTGTGCCGCAGCGGCATCTATCGTCGCAAACGATGAGCGCCTTGGGGAATGCCTCCCAGTCGAGGGCATCGACGCCACGTATCTCGTTGCGATACAGCTGCAATGCGTCTCCGATGACGTATTTGTGCAGGAGGGTTTGCAGTACCTCCGACAGGTCCGCGTCGACAACGCTTCCGTACATCTCCAGCGCGTCTTCGTTACCGAACAGCGTTGCCAATACATCGACCGTTCCCGAGCCCAGGTTCTCAATCAGCGGCTTTTGGGCCCAGTACAAAAGATGCATCTTGCTCCCGCCTTCGGCGAGCTTTACGGCAACGCGGTAAGCACTCAAGGCAATCCATTGGTCGATGAACTTCGATCGTGCCTCAATCTCGGATGATGCCGCCGCCTGGCCTTCGATATACTCCCGCACCGCGGCGGCAAGCTGGCCATCCAACCTCCTTTGCATATCCGCTGTTGCCAAAGCGACTATGTCCTCGTAGCCCTGTCCTCCGACAAAGGAGCGAAACACCCGGCTTTCGTTGCTCGGAACCCCAACGATGAACTCAATGTCCGCGGCGGCCGCCTCCTTATATGCGCGGTACACGTCGGTGGGGACCAGCCTTCCGTCAAGGGCCGGCGCGCACATGCCCCAATTCCCTCGAATGCTTTGCGCCGCTTCTATCAGGGTTTCCGGCTTAAGACGCGAGAGCTCTTCCACTGTTGTGGTTTGGGTGTTTCTCAGCAGGTCCTTTGCCAAGGTCATCGGCGCGTCGGACGTGCCGTACGCTTCCTCTAGGTTGCCGTTGAATACGAAGGCCCTCTTGAACAGGCCCTTTACCTGCTTGCTGGCTGCGAGCAGGCAGATGCAGGTGGCCCCGGACTCGAACCCGGCCACCGTGATCTGCTCGGGGTCGCCCCCGAACGCGGCTATGTTCTCCTTGACCCATTTAAGCGCGGCGATCTGGTCGAGTAGGCCGAGGTTCGGGGCGTCGGGATACGCCTCTCCGCCGGGCACCTCGGAGAAATCGATGAAGCCGAAGACACCCAGACGGTAGTTGAAGGTCACGAACACGATGTCGGGAAATGCGCTTATGTAGTTGCCGCCGTACAGCAGGGGGTCGGCGGATCCGCCGAACGCGAAGCCGCTGTTGTGGAACAACACGAGAACTGGCCGCTTTTCTTCCGCTTTCTCGCTCCCCGTGCAAACGTTCAAGGTGAGGCAGTCTTCGTCCTGTCGGTGGTGTCCTGAAATCGCCCCTCTGTTCTCGGCCTGCATGGCCGAGGCGCCAAAGCTCGTTGCCTCCATCACGGCGTCCGATGCGGGAAGCGGCTCGGGCGCCTTCCACCTGAGCTCGCCGATCGGTGCTTGCGCATAGGGTATTCCCAGGTAGTAGACGGTTTTCCCATTCTTCTCGCCGACATAGGTGCCGGTCCTCGTCTTTACCGCGCACTCGGCGTCGTACTCCCCGAGGACGGGCCGGTTTTGCGTGTTGAGCTCCTCGACATCCTCGTCGTCTATCTCAGAGACGTAGCCCTCGTTCCCATCGCCGTAAACGCTGCGGATCCGTTTGATGCGAACCCAACGGATGATCAAGTTGACCACAAAACCGAGGATGGCGAAACCAATGACCGACAAGAACTCGTCTTTCGCCTCCTCGAGCAGGGACACGCCCATCAACCGGGTGGAGATGGCGTGGGCAGCCAGGAAGACGAGGACAGTCGCAGCATAGGCGAATATCCGGTTCTTCGTGCTCTTCTGCACGGTTTTGCTGAAGATTATCTTGTCTGTGATTCCCTCCAGTGCCATGCCGAGGGCGAAGCATGCCACTAGGCACAGAGGTGCCGGCCAGCCGAAACGCTCCGCAACCGCGTAGCCATAGCCGTACCCTAGCGCTGCAATGAGGGCAACCATGAAGTCGTCGACCGTGAACAGCTTTTTCATGCATCCACCTCAGACTTCTCGGTGCTCCCCGCCATGGCGGGGAGCACCACCAAAGCCGACGCTATCAGCGGCGCCGGCAGGCTGTCGCCTAATGGACGTAGTAATTGGTCAGGAAGTAGGTTCTGTCCCAATCGACGATGTTCACGGAAGACTCCTTCTCCACGTGGATGTCGAACTCGTCGAAGACCATCACCCGCTTGTTCTCAAGATCGTAGAGCGGCCACTCTTTGGCCTTGCCGTCGGGCGATACGTCGGCGGGAAGAGAGGGGTTGCCGCACTTGGCGAACTGCACCCACATCTTGCGCACGGTCTTGGAGAAGGTCGTGTTAAGCCGCCTTCCCGTGACAAGGGTCTCCTCCGGGTGGTTGAACAGCTCCGAGAGTTCTATCGCATGCCCGCTCTTTATCAGCGGCACGGAAGACTCCACCCTGAAGTAGTAGACGTAGGTCTTGCCATTGCCTTTGACCTGGCTTTCCGCAGTTCTGATGAGCGGCGCTTTGAACCAGAACTGGTCGAGGAAGTTGCTGAGAATCTCGTAGTCCTTGCCCTGCTCGTCTGCAATGAAGCTCTCTACGAGCGCCTTCTCCTCGTCCGTCAACTGCGCGAGCTTCTCCGCCTTGCAGCGCTCGGCCCACGGCGTGAAGGTCTCCGGCCCAACTCCGCCCACGAAGTAATCGCACTCGTCCTTGGTGCAGCCTTGCATGACGACAATGTCCTTCACGGCGCCGTTCTCGTAAGCAGCGTATGGTTCCTTGGGCAGGAACTTGCCATCGCGCTCGGGCGTCGTCAGGGGCATCGCGACTACGTTCGCCGCCGTCTCCACGATCTTGCCGGGGTCGATCTTCATGAGGTCGGCGACAGTCTCACAGCCGAGCTCCTTCATGATTTTGTTCGCGCATTCGATGGACTGTTCCGTGGACCTGGTTAACGCGGGCGATCCGCTCTGAGCGATGACTTTCTGGAAGTACTTGTGAGAGCCCTCCACCAGGGGTAGCAGAGACACAGATCCGCCGCCGGCAGACTGGCCGAAGATGGTAACGTTGCCGGGATCGCCGCCAAATGCCTCGATGTTCTCATGAATCCATTTCAGTGCTGCTATTTGGTCCATGAGGCCAAGGTTCTGCGCGTCGGGGTAGTCCGCCCCGTCGGGCAGGTGCGACAGACGTAGGAAGCCAAAGGCGTTGAGCCGGTACTCAATGGAGATAAGGATGACATCGGGGTTCTCGTGTACGAAGTTGGTGCCCTCCTCACGCGGCTCTGCCGTGCTGCCGAGCTCGTAGGCGCCGCCATGGATCCACACCATGACCGGCTTTTTCTCGGTGCTGGCGTCATCGGCCTTCCACACGTTCAGGTGCAGGCAATCCTCGCTTTGGGGGTAGAGGGACCCCATCTGACCGGGGCTGGCCGCTTGGCGGGGGACCTTCCCAAAGTAGTACGCCTCATACACGCCGTCGTCAGGCACGACGTCCACCGGCGCCTTCCAGCGAAGCTCGCCTGAAGGCTGTTTGCCAACGAAGGGGATTCCCTTGAAGGCGATGACCCCGTCTGCCCTCTTGCCCACGAAGGTGCCGTTGACGCACTTTACCGCGCACGACTTGTCGTAATTACCATCCGTAATCTTGTGGTTCTCGCCATACAGAGCTTCTATTCGCTTTTTTGCATCATCTGTCTCGCTCATCTTGTATCCCCCTTCCTTGCTTGCATACGCTGCTCTTGCAGCGCGCTTATCAAATTATTACTCTACGCCAAGGATTCAACTGCGAAGCATTCGTCAATCTGTTCAGACAGCAAGCAAGAGGAGGACGGACCGAAAGGCCCGCAGGAAAATGCTGCTCAGACCCAAGAAGAATCAGGGGTTGCTCCCTCACGAGAACCTGCCCAAGGTCACAGCAAAGCTACGGCGGAGACTAGAAGGGGGTATACGAAAACAGGCCCCGAAGGGCCTGTGAGGATTTGGTTGCGGGGGTTCGAGCGACGGCGTAGCCGGCAAATCGTGCCAGCGGCACGATTTGAGCGAGAACGCCGAGCGCTCCGCGCGAGGCATGGAACAGGATTTGGACCAACGACCTCCGGGTTATGAGTGCGTAAAGACGACCCGACAGTGCATGACACAAAACGACAAAAGTACCTTCTACCAGCTCTTTTCGATGACGCTGGTACTTATGCAAGACACGATGCGACACATGTGTTTCGGCCAGAGTCACGGCTAAGTCACGGCACCCGCTAGGCAAACGCCCAGCTCGGGTGCCGAGGAAGGAAGGTAGCTATGTCAGCCACGAACACCGATTGGACTGCCCTGCAGCAGTCCGAGGACATGGCCTACTTCAAGGCCGACCTCTGCTGCTACTCACACGCGGAGCCGCTTCGCGGCTCTCGCGCGCGTGCGTCAACCTCACAAGGACGTCAACGTCGCGTTGCTCGCCCGAGAGCTACTCGCTCGAGGAGAAGAAGGAGATCTGCAACGACATGATCTCCACCAGCAAGGCCGTGCTCGACGCCATGCGCGCTGACTTCGAGCAGCTGCCCGCCGATGCCAGAAGCAAGCTCCTCGACATGCTCTGCCAATCGGGCGTCGAGTCTCCCGAGTGGTGGTGGGATGTCCTCGTCGGCGAGGGTGACCCGCTGTATCGGGAGCTTGAGGCGATCTGAAAACACTGGCTGCGAATTCGCACGGGGTCAGACAGCGTCTTGCTTTTCTAGTTGTAAGGAGGCGGTCATCGCTCCACGACGTACGCCGCGATGATTGACTCC
>CACXFC010000009.1 GCA_902766835.1 uncultured Coriobacteriaceae bacterium
GCGCTCGGACAGCGCCGCCCTCCCGCCGCGCCTGCGCTCCTCGCATCCCGCGGAATTCGCTTTGGGCCACGCGCCCCGCGCCCGAGGCTCGTCCCCTCCCCGTAGGAGGTCTGGGAAACTAAGGGACACGCCCTTTTTTGCCCCTTGGGGCAAAAAAGGGCGTGTCCCTTAGTTTCCACCGAGGTCAGTCCCCAGTGCAGGTTGCGTCATCAGTTGCTCTCGTCCTTGTGGGCTGCCATTACCCACTGGGCGCAGCGGATGCCGTCGGCTGCAGCGCTCATGATGCCGCCCGCATAGCCGCCGCCTTCGCCACAGGGGAAGAGTCCGCGCGTACCCAGAGACTGTCCATCCTCGCCGCGCGTTACGCGCACCGGCGAGCTCGACCTCGTCTCAACACCGGTCAGCACTGCCTCCGCTGCGTCAAAGCCGTGCAGCCTGCGGCCCATGAGCGGGATTGCCCCGCGCAGGGTTTCGGTGACGTATGCCGGCAGGCACCCGTCGATGGCGCCCCAGGAAACGCCGCGCGGGTAGGTGGGCACCACGCTCGCTCCGGCGCTCGAGGGCTGGCTGGCCAGGAAGTCGCCCACCAGCTGCGCCGGTGCCACATAGCCGCCGCCACCTGCGGCAAATGCCGCGCGCTCGCATGTGCGTTGCAACTCGACGCCGGCAAGCACGTCGTCTCCGGGAAGGTCCTCGGGCAGCACGTTGGCAAGCAGTCCAGAGTTGGCATTGGTGCCCGCGCGGTCTGAGAGGCTCATGCCGTTGGTCACCACGCCGCCCTTCTCGCTTGCCGCAGCCACCACATACCCACCGGGACACATGCAGAAGCTGAAGGCGCTGCGGCCGTTGGGCAGATGCACCGCAAGCTTGTAGGGTGCGGCTCCCAGGCCGGGATGTCCGGCGGCGGGGCCGTATTGGGCCTGGTCGATGGTACTCTGCAGATGCTCGATGCGCACGCCCATGGCGAAGGTTTTGCGCTCGAGCGTGACGCCACGAGCGCGAAGCAGCTGGTAGACGTCGCGAGCCGAGTGCCCGCAGGCGAGCACTACCTGTGATGCCGCAAGGCGTTCCTCGCGCATCAGCCCACTTTCCGTACGCGTCTCAAGCGTGGCGGAGCGCACCTTGCCCCCGGTCACGTCGATGTCGGTCATGCGCGTGCGCAGGCGCACCTCACCACCAAGCTCGCGAATGCGGGCAAGCACGTTCTCCACCACCGTGGGGAGAATGTCGCTGCCCACGTGCGGCTTTGCGTCCCAGAGGATGCGCTCGGGCGCGCCTGCCGCAACGAGGGTCTCGAGGATCAGGCGATGGCTGGGGCTTTTGGTGCCCGTGGCAAGCTTGCCATCCGAAAAGGTCCCGGCACCACCGAGGCCAAACTGGATGTTGCTCTCGGGGTCAAGCACACCGGTTTGGTTGAAGGTCTCGATGGCCTTCGTGCGCTCACGCGAGCCGTCGCCGCGCTCCACCAGAATGGGCGCGTAGCCGGCCTCGGCCAGGGCGAGGGCGCAGAAGAGGCCCGCGCATCCGGCGCCCACGACTATCGGCCGCTCGTCGGAGGGTGCGCCTAGAGCCTGGGGCCACGAGATCGTCTGTGCGTCAACCTGTCGCACCTGCTTGCCCACACGACGCTTGCGAAGCTTCTGCAGCAGTGCGCGCTCAGCGTTACCGCCTCCGCGCAGGGCAACCCGTGCGGTGCAGGTGAGGTGCACGTCCGACCTCTTTCGCGCATCAATCGAGCGTTTGCGCAGCTCAAGCGATGCGATGTCGTCGGGGGCAAGGTGCAGCATGCGCCGAACTGCGCCACGCACCGCCCGAAGCTCGGCGGCGTCGGTGCCGTCGAGCGCGTTCAAGCCCACTGAGATGTTGCTCACTTCGATCATGAGAGGGCCCACTTCGCCGCGGCTTCTCCGGCTACCATGCCACTCTTCCAGGCCCATGCCAGGTTGAACCCGCCGCAGTCGGCGTCCACGTTTAGCGCCTCGCCGCAGGCGAAGAGCCAGGGGTGCTGACGCGAGGCAAGCGTTGCGGGGTCAAACTGGCTGGTAAGGAGCCCGCCGCGCGTAACCTGCGCACGTTCGACCTCCGCAGGGCCCACCACTACAAAAGGAAGTGCCTTCACAAGCTTGATGAGCGCCTCCGAGGGCGTGGCGGGAGCGTCGTGCTCGGGCCACTCCACGTGCCACAGCTCGCGTGCTAGCCTCTCAAGCTGGATAGCAATCGCCGGGTCGAGCACGCCGTCAAGGCATCCCGTCTCAAAGCTGCCGCGCGCGAACTGGTCCACCAGCTGCTGCAGCTCGGACTTGTTGAGGTCGGGCACCAGGTCAAGTTCCACCAGGTCACCCGGCTCGGCGCGGCGCGAGAGGTCGAAGGTCACGATGCCCGAGATGCCATAGTCGCGGAACAGCACCTCGCCGCGCTCCTGCCAGCTGGGGAAGAAGGAGTCCTTCTTGGTGAGGAGCGCCTTCACGTGAGCCCGACGCCCGTCCAGGGCGGCTAGCGGAGAGTCCTCGCAGGCGAGTGGGCAGAGCACCGGCGTGCGTGGCGCGGTTGCCAGCCCGAGGTTGCCCAGGAAGGGTGTGGCCTCGCCGCCAGATGCGATGATGACGGTGCGCGACCCAGGCATAAGATAGAGCGATTCAAGCGGCAGGGTGTGCACCACCTCTGCCAGACCGGCGGGTTCGTTCTTGCTTTTCGCTGGGTCGTAGTGGAGCTCGGGCCCATGCGTGCCAACATGTTCGGGCGCTATCCAGCTCGCGTCCTGAAACTCGCGTGCTGGGGCCAGCACAACGCCTGCCTTGCGCGCGCGAGCCAAAAGCACGTTGCGCACGCTGGCCGCCTGGCGGCTCACGGGGTAGAGGCGATCGTCCTCCAAGCACCAGCGCATGCCGCAATCGCGGAAGAATCCCAGTACGTCGTCGAGCCAGCGAGACCCGCAGACCTCGGCCACGAACTGTGGATCGTTGAACCTGCGGGGATCGAGGCTGATGTTGGCAAAGTTGCAGCGCCCGTTGCCAGTGGCAAGGATAGAGCGGCCGCATTCCAGGTCGCGCTCCAGCACCACCACCGAGGCGCCTGCCTCGGCTGCGCTGATGGCGGCCGCAAGTCCTGCCGCGCCGCCGCCCACCACCGTCACGTCGCAGTCGTCGGGTGTCTGTATCTCTGCTGCCTTACGCAGCAGGCGCTCACGCTGGGCGGCGCGAGATTCCTTCTTTGCCATTGAAGCCTCCTGTCATTCGGCCATCGATTGTACCGCAGGGGTGTGAGGTGCTACGTTCCGAAGTCAGAGGGCATTTCATGACGGAGAAACCGCATTAGTGAGTAGTTCGATCTTCATTGAGTGGCCAACAGGGTCATATGCCTTCATGCGAACAGCGCTTTTGTCAGCAAGAGTACGACCGTGGATGACGCTGTCCGCGTATGACCACTCACTAACGCGGTTTCCCCGCCATGAAGTACGTGCATTGTTCGCAAACGCCCCAAGCGCCAGACACAAGAAAGGCCCGGGCGCAGCTGGTCTCAGACCGCCCACGCCCGGGCCCGTGCATTGCGTGTGCGTAGTGACTACGCTTGTGCGTCGTGCTCGGTGATGATGGCCACGGCGTCGGGGAGCATGCCCTCGGGGAGGCCCAGCTCGATGATGCCCTTGTCGCAGGCCTCGGCGATCTTGGGGTCAATGGGCAGCTGGCCGAGCATGTCGATGCCGTAGAGCAGGCAGGTCTCGCCGGCGCGGCTGGGGCCAAACAGCTGGTGGCGCTTGCCGCAGTCGGGGCACTTGAAGTAGGCCATGTTCTCCACCAGGCCTACCACGGGAATGTCCATCATGGCAGCCATGTTGACGGCCTTGCCCACCACCATCTGCACCAGGTCCTGCGGCGTGGAGACGATCAGCACGCCCTCGATGGGCAGGCTCTGGAACACGGTCAGCGCCACGTCGCCCGTTCCGGGAGGCATGTCAACCAGCAGGTAGTCGATGTCGCCCCACATGGTCTGCTCGTAGAACTGCTGCAGCGCGTTGGCCAGCACCGGTCCGCGCCAGACGACGGGGTCGGTCTCGTTCTCAAGCACGAGGTTGGTGCTCATCATCTTGATGCCGGTCGAGCTGGTGACGGGCAGAATCATGTCGTTTGCGCCTTTGGCACGCTCGTTGGACAGGCCGAACATCTTGGGGATGGACGGGCCGGTGATGTCACCGTCAAGGATGGCCACCTTGTAGCCGGCGCGCTGCAGCTCGATGGCAAGAATGCCGGTGACCAGCGACTTTCCTACGCCGCCCTTGCCCGAGACAACACCCAGCACATGCTTGATGTTGGAGTACTCGTTGGTCTGGAACTGCGTGGGACCCTGATGCTGCGGGGCGGCGTGGCCCTGCTTGCGTGAGGCCTCGAACTCGCGGCGGATGGCCTCTTCTTCCTCTGGTGTCATTGCTTCCCCTCTCCTGAAGGCGCCGCCACGGGGGCTGGCCCCTCCTCTACACATTGCAACGCACATGATTCTACCCAAATACCGACAGAATGGGAGCGCGCCCGCGCCGAGCCCCTTTGGCGGCAAGACGCGCGGGGCAGCATGCGATGAGGCCTGGCCCCAACGTATACTATTCGGTGTTGCGGGCAATCGACGAGGGAAAGAGTGCCATGGGAAACGTGCGTGCTATGAGACGTGCCGCTCTGTGTGGGGCGCTGTCGGTGGCGCTGCTGGCTGGCTGCGGGGCAGCTGCGGAGCCTGCTGCGCAGAGCGAGCAGCCGGCGCAGGAGGTGCAGCAGCAAGCTACCCTTGGTGCGCAGGTGGCCGATGCGTTCAAGGCTGTGCTGGCCAATCCCTCATCCATCGACTTCGCCGCGGAAGGCGATGCGCTGAAGTATTGCTACGCGCTGGTGAATATGAATGAGGACGGCATTCCCGAGCTTTTGCTGGCACGCCAGGGGAGTGAGACCGACTGGTTCTGCCGGGTGCTTACCTTCGAGCAGAGCGTTGGGCAGGCGGTGCTTGTGGGCGAGCCCTTCAGGTACACCACGTCCTCCGAGGCCCTGTACAACGCCAAGGACATGCACGGCCTGGCGCGCGCTACTGTGGTGGGGGAGCAGCTGGTGGTTGAGGAGCTGAGGATCCAAGAAGGGCAGTTGGCGGTCGCGCAAGTTGGCTCCTTTGCCGTGGCCGAGCCTCCGCAGCTAGGTGAAGCGACGGGCTCGGCGATAACGTTTTTGGACGCCACGGACATCAGGCCGGTCGAGTGCCTGCGTCAGTTGGGATAGGGCCATCGGGGGCGCGGGTCACGTAGGAGTTGGCCTTCGTTGAGGATGGATGCGCAGCGGAAGGGTTGCAAATGGGAAACATCATCAGCTATGCGCGCGAGGCGCAGGACACCTTTGCCGAGCGGCCGTTCTGCCGCGTTGATGCGCTCTGCCTGGCATGGCTTGCCTACCTGCGCCTGCCTCAGGAGCTTGGGGTTGGTACCCGAGCTGGCGTGCGCCTGGTCGACCTCTGCGACGAGCGCCTGATACCGGCAATGACTTCCAGCCTGCATGATGCGGAAAGCTCGCGCGAGCTGCTCGTAGCCATGGCAGCCTCGCCGCGCTTTGCCAATGTGCGCGCCTGCCTGCATGTGGCCGAGACGGACGAATCCGAGGCCATGCAGTTCGCCGCCACCACCTTTGTGCTGCCCGAGGGCGCGGGGTCGTGCATCACGTTTCGTGGCACCGACAACACGCTTCTGGGCTGGAAGGAGAACATGCACTTCGTCTGCATGCGCGCCATCCCTGCCCAGCGCCGTGCGGTTGCCTATGTGGAGCAGACGGTCGAAGAGCTAGGCGGGACCATATGGGTGAGCGGACACTCCAAGGGTGGCGCGCTGGGCGTCTATGCGTGCGGCATGGCCCGCGAGGAGATTCAGGCGCAGATTGACTGCTGCTACTGCTTCGATGGCCCGGGCATGAGCCCCCAGGTACGCAAGGACGCTTCCTGGCACGATGGCGTGGTGGTGATTAAGGTGGTGCCGCGCGCCTCGCTGGTGGGCATGCTCTTCGAGCGCAGCCAGCAGGAGCTGGTGGTGGTGAGCAGCTCGGCCGAGGGGGTCATGCAGCACGCGCCTTTTTCGTGGGAGGTGCGCGGGGGCGACTTCGTCGGGGTGCAGGGCCTGGACTACGACGCCTGGAAGCTGTCGCAGCGCGTGAACGACTGGCTGGAGGCCATGGCCCCTGCGGAACGCGAGGACTTCTCGGGCCTCCTGTCCTGGCTGATCGACGTGACGGGAGAGCCTTCGTTCTCGGCACTGCTGCGACGTTGGTCGCTGAATGCCAAGGCGATGCGGGCGGCGCTGGAGGCGGCTCCCGCGGGAGACCGCGAGCTCTTTGGGCGCGTGATGGACGACCTGGTGGCAACCGTGCTTCTGGGGTCGCGGCGCGAGCTGGGACTGGAGGACGACGACACTCCGAAGGGGAGCGCCGGTGCCGCGGCACGCAAGCTTGAGGACCTGACGGCAAAGGTGAACGACCGCCTGTCAAAGCTGGACCGGCTGACGGGACGCTAATGCGATGGTGCAGGTTGGGGCAATTAAGGGACACGCCCTTTTTGCCCCGCTGGGCAAAAAGGGCGTGTCCCTTAATTGCCCCTTACTACCGTTGCGAAGGGAAGGAACGAACAGATGAGGCAGGGTAGAGGCCGTAAAGGTACGAGCGCACAGACGATGCTGGGTTGCGTACTCGCGTTGCTGCTGATGGGCGGTTGCGGCGCTAAGCCTGCCGATAGCTCTGGCCAAACGGCGGTCTCTGCAGGGGAGGAAACTGCTGCCGAAGAGCAGGCCCCTGCCGAGGAGGTGCAGCCTGCCAAGAAGGAGACCGACCCTGTTCTGAGCGCGTGCGAGGCCGAGACGCGCGAGTACTTGGAGAACCTCGACCAGCATCATGCCGAGCGTCGCGCGCCGTTCGAGGAGATGGGCTGGCAGACCTTCGAGGGAACGGTGGTCATTATGGGCGGGGAGGACGTGTGTGCTCTCTCGGGTGTGCCCATCACTGCCAACGGCGAGTCCTGCGCACAGGAATGGCGCAACGCGCAATATGTATTCCTCAAGTTTGACCAACCAACCGAGGTACGTGACGTTCTGATTGCCGATGACCACATCACCGGTGTCTACGATTACGTGTGCATCGGGCGCAACGACTACGGCTCCTCGTCGGTTGACCAGTGGCGCGAGTATGAGGGCAAGCGCATCTGTGTGACGAGCTCGCTTGTTGGCATGTCGAGCGGTGTCGACCTGCTCGCATGGCCCTCGCTCGACAGCGCCATGCTGCTCTACCGGGTGCGTACCTCCACGGTGGAGCAGATGCTCGACCACGACTTCAACACGAAGTACTTCTACGTTGACGTGCCGGATAGCTGGGCGGATGAGAGCTGGCAGGTGGAGAAGGTCGACGAGTTCACCTACAACTTCACGCAGACGGCAGATGGACAGGGGAGTGCCACCATCACGGGAGGCAATGGCCTGCAGGAGGGCTTTGAGATTCTGGGCACCGTAGACTCCGACGGTGGCCTCCTGTTGAAGCAGGAAGGCGATGGCTTCTTCGGTGAGGGCAAGGCGCAGGTCTCTGTGCGCTCGTACCTGTAGAGCAGGCCAATGTGGGCAATTAAGGGACACGCCCTTTTTTGCCCCGCGGGGCAAAAAAAGGCGTGTCCCTTAATTGCCATCTATAGGAGACAGGGCGATACCCCTTTGAAACGTGCGCCTTAGGCGAACGGGTTGTGGCTGCCGTGTGATTGAAAAATAGAACACTTGTTCTTCGATGGATATGGGGTTAAACTAGTACCTCACGCTAGACTCTGTTGGGAGGCCCCATGGCATCGGACTCCATCATCATCCGCGGCGCACGCGAGCATAACCTGCGTGACGTCGACGTAAAGATTCCGCGCGACAAGCTTGTGGTCATCACGGGCCTTTCGGGCTCGGGCAAGTCATCGCTTGCGTTCGACACCATCTATGCCGAGGGGCAGCGCCGCTACGTGGAGAGCCTCTCCTCGTATGCCCGCATGTTCCTGGGCCAGATGGACAAGCCCGACCTCGACAGCATCGACGGCCTGTCGCCCGCCGTCTCCATCGACCAAAAGACCACGAGCCGCAACCCGCGCTCAACGGTGGGCACGGTCACGGAAATCTACGACTACCTGCGTCTTCTCTATGCGCGCATCGGCACGCCGCACTGCCCGGAATGCGGGCGCGTCATCGAGCGCCAAACCACCGACCAAGTGGCCGACAAGGTCTTGGCTCACGCGCAGGGGCGCCGAGCGCTGGTTCTGGCACCAGTGGTGCTGGGGCGCAAGGGCGAGTTCACCAAGCTCTTCGAAGACCTCTCGCACGAGGGCTTCAGTCGCGTGCGCATCGACGGCGAGGTGTACGACCTGGGCGAGGGCGAGATTAAGCTCGACAAGAAGTTCAAGCACACCATCGAGGTAGTGGTAGACCGCGTAGTGGTGCGCGAGAACTCGCTGGGCCGCATTGCCGAGGCCGTCGAGACCGCCACCCGCATTGCCTCCGGCCGCGTGGGCTTCTACCTGCTGGAGGGCCGCAACAATCCCGAGCAGGAGCCCGAGGAGCTGCTGCAGTACTCTTTGGCACTGGCCTGCCCCGAGCACGGCCATTCCATCGACGACCTTCAGCCGCGCGACTTCTCGTTCAACGCGCCCTACGGTGCCTGCCCCGACTGCGACGGCATCGGCACGCGCCGCATCGTGGACGCCACAGCCATCATCGAAGACCCAACGCTGTCGGTCTCGGAGGGTGTCTTCGGCAGCCTGTTCGACCGCTCCAACTATTACCCGCAAATCTTCTCGGCCGTGTGCGCGCACCTTGGCGTCTCTGACGAGACCCCTTGGAAGGACCTTCCCAAGAAGGCGCAGGATGCCCTGCTCGATGGCTTGGGTAACACCAAGATCCGCGTGGACTATCACACTCGCGACGGGCGTGACACCCATTGGTTCACCAAGTTCAGCGGCGTGCGCTCCATCCTCTTCGAGAAGTACCAGGAGACCACGTCCGACTCCATGCGCACGCATCTGGAGAAGTACATCCGCGAGGTGCCGTGCCCCACGTGCCATGGCGCACGCCTGAAGCCGGAGTATCTGGCCGTTACCGTGGGCGACAAGAACATCCAGGAGGTCTGCGACCTCTCGTGCCGCTCGTGCCTCGAGTTCTTCGAGGGGCTGCAGCTCACCGAGCGCCAGCACCTCATTGGCGCGGCCATCGTCAAGGAGGTCGTTGCCCGCCTGCGCTTCATGGTCAACGTGGGCCTCGACTACCTCACGCTCTCGCGCGCCGCGGCCACCCTTTCGGGCGGCGAGGCCCAGCGCATCCGCCTGGCCACGCAGATTGGCGCAGGTCTGATGGGCGTGCTCTACATTCTGGACGAGCCCTCCATTGGCCTACACCAGCGCGACAACGACCGCCTGATCGACACGCTGCGCCGCCTGCGCGACCAAGGCAACACGGTCATCGTGGTGGAGCACGACGAAGACACCATCCGCGCGGCCGACTACGTCATCGACATGGGTCCCGGTGCGGGCGAGATGGGTGGCGACATCGTTGCCGCAGGAACGCCCGAAGACATCGAGCGCAATCCCGACTCGCTCACGGGCGCCTACCTTACGGGCAGGCGCATGATCACGCTGCCGGTCAAGCGGCGCAATCCCCGCAAGGGCCAGCTCAAGATTACGGGCGCCAGCGCGAACAACCTCAAGAACGTAAGCACCAAGATCGAGCTGGGAACCCTGACAGTGGTCACCGGCGTATCTGGCTCGGGCAAGAGCTCGCTGGTTACCGACACCATCGCCCCGGCGCTCACCAACGCCGTGCATCGTTCCAAGCGCATGGTGGGCCCCTACAAGAAGATCGAGGGCATACACAAGATAGACAAGGTCATCGACATCGACCAGAGCCCCATCGGACGTACGCCGCGCTCCAACCCGGCCACCTACATTGGCCTGTGGGACGACCTGCGCGCCCTGTACTCCAGCACGCCCGAGAGCCGCGCGCGTGGCTACAGCCCCGGCCGCTTCTCGTTCAACGTGCCGGGTGGCCGCTGCGAGGCCTGCAAGGGCGACGGTCAGATCAAGATCGAGATGAACTTCCTGCCCGACATCTACGTGCCCTGCGAGGTGTGTCACGGCAAGCGCTACAACCGCGAGACGCTCGAGGTCACCTATCACGGCAAGACCATCGCAGACGTGCTCGACATGACGGTGACCGAGGCCCTTGCCTTCTTCGCCAACATCCCGCGCATCAAGCGCAAGCTTGAGACCCTGCATGACGTGGGCTTGGGCTACGTGCATCTGGGCCAGCCTGCCACCACGCTTTCGGGTGGCGAGGCACAGCGCGTCAAGCTTGCCAAGGAGCTGCACCGCCAGCAGACGGGCAAGACCTTCTACATCCTCGACGAGCCTACGACGGGCTTGCACTTCGACGACGTGCGCCAGTTGGTGGAGGTGCTCGACCGTCTGGTGGAGGCAGGCAACACCGTGCTGGTCATCGAGCACAACCTCGACGTCATCAAGATGGCCGACCGCATCATCGACCTCGGCCCCGAGGGTGGCGAGGGTGGCGGCACCATCGTGGCCTATGGCACGCCCGAGCAGGTGGCCGAGGTTCCCGAGAGCTATACCGGTCACTACCTCAAGCGCATCCTGGAGCGCGACCGCGCCCGTGCGCCAAGGGGCTAACATGGCGCGCAAGGAGAAGCTTGCCAAGACCAATGCCATGCGCGAGCTGGAGCGTGGCGGCGTAGCCTTTGAGGCGCAGACCTACGAGGACGATGGCAGCAATGCCACCGGATACGGCATCCATGTGGCCGAAGCCCTGGGAGAAGACCCCGACACCGCGTACAAGACGCTCGTCACCGTGGCGCCCTCGGGCAACCACGTGGTCTGTTGCATACCGGTGGCCTTTGAGATAGACCTCAAGAAGGCGGCTGCGGCGGCAGGGGAGAAGTCGCTCTCCATGCTGCCCATGCGCGACCTCGAGGCCACCACAGGATACATTCGCGGCGGCTGCTCGCCGGTGGGCATGAAGAAGAGCTTCCCCACGCTCATCGATGAGACCGCGCAACTGTTCGACCAGATCGGCATCTCGGGAGGGCGCCGCGGGCTCAGCCTGCGCGTGAGCCCGCTCGAGCTTGCGTCGTTTCTGAATGCGACGTTCGCCGACATTACAAGGGAGGCGTAAGGGCGTATGGCACAGGCCCCCAAGCACTTTGCGACAAGCGTCAAGGCAGACGAGCGAGCGTCTGCCAGCGTGGCACAGGAGACACCCAAGGAGGGCGAGCTGAGCGCCGAGGAGGCGCGTGACGCACAGGTCGGCCGTTCCACCGCCCTCATGAGCGCGCTTGTTATCGTGAGTCGCCTCACGGGCTTCCTGCGCACGTGGGGCCAGGCCTACGCGCTGGGCGTCACGGTCACGGCCAGCTGCTACTCGGTGGCCAACAACCTGCCCAACCAGCTCTACGAGATCGTCATCGGCGGCATGCTGGTGACGGCCTTCCTGCCGGTCTATCTCTCGGTCAAGCAGCGCGAGGGCACCAAGGGGGCCTCCGCCTACACCTCAAACCTCGTCTCTATCGTGCTGGTGCTGATGGGTGCCGTCACTATTCTGGGCTTCGTGTTTGCCCGGCAGGTGGTGTGGACCCAGTCCTTCACGGCAACGGAGGAGTTTGACACCGACCTTGCCGTCTACTTCTTCCGCTTCTTCGCCATCGAGGTCGTGCTCTACGCGCTCTCGTCCATCTTCTCGGGCGTGCTCAATGCGGAGCGCGACTACTTCTGGAGCAGCGCCGCCCCCATCTTCAACAACTTCGTCACCACGGCTTCCTTTTTGGGCTACGCCGCGCTCGTGTACTCAAACCCCCAGCTGGCGCTTGTCATCCTTGCCCTGGGAAACCCGCTCGGCGTGGCGGTGCAGGTCATCATGCAGATGCCCAGCCTGCGCCGGCATGGCATCAAGCTGACCCCATACATCAACTTGCGCGACCCTGCGTTGAAGGACACGCTCTCCATTGGCATCCCGTCGCTGGTGGTGATGCTCTGCTCGTTCGAGACCGTCTCGGTCATGAACAGCGCGTCGCTTTCGGTCACGGCGGTGGGCGCCTCGGTCTCGTACTACGCGCGCCTATGGTACACCCTGCCCTACGCCATCCTGGTGGTGCCCATCACCACGGCTATGTTCACCGAGCTCTCCGACAGCGTCTCGCAGGGCGACATGGACTCCTACCGTCGTGGGGTCTCGTCTGGTTCGTCCAAGATCGTCTTCCTCATGGTTCCCTTCGCGCTGTATCTGGTGGTGTTTGCCACGCCGCTCATCTCGCTTCTGGCGGCTGGGCGCTTCTCGGACGGCGAGATTCAGATGACGGCCACCTACCTGCAGGCGCTTGCGATCTCGCTGCCCGTGTATGGCGTGTGCACCTACCTGCAGAAGGTCTGCTCGTCCACGCGCCGCATGGGCCTCTATGCCACCGCGCACGTGATTGCCGCCGTGTTCCAGACCATCATCTGCCTGTCGCTGGCCCAGCGTCTGGGCCTGTGGATAGTGGCGTTCAGCAGCACCGTCTACATGATCGTGGTCGACATCGTGTCGTTTGTGAGTCTGCGCCGCTCGCTTGGTCCTCTGGGCCTGGGCAGCGTGTTCGTCGCGTTCCTGCGAGCCTGCGTCTTTGGCGTGGCAGGGGCCGCGGTTGGTGCGCTCATCCTGCGCTTCATGCCGCAGATGCTCGGCGGCATTCCCTCGTCTACGCTGCGCGCGCTCATCAGCGTGGTGGCAGGAGGCATCCCCGCGGTGTTGGTGACCTTTGGACTGGCCTTTGCCTTCCATGTGCCTGAGGTCGCTGTCATGAAGCGCCTGCTCGCTCGCTTCACGCGGCGCTCATAAGCGGGGCCGTCGCGTTTCGTCCACGTTAACGGATGCGCGGCGTGGCGGGCTAGGCACTTTAGCGTGCTAAAGTAGTCGAGCCATTGATGCAAGAGGGACCAGTGGCCAGTGCGCTCCCGATGCGGATGCAACTGTTCGATGTAACCTACCGGATGCAAGCGCATCCTTGAAAGGACGGACTCGTGCAAACTGGAACTCCGGGCGGTTTCCGCGACATTTTGCCTACCGAGGCGGTGGCACGCGAGCGTATCTCCGACAAGGTTCGTGAGTGCTTCTCCTCGCATGGCTACCTGCCGGTAGAGACTCCCATGCTCGAAGACAAGGCTACGCTCGAGCGCGGCGGTCGCGTTCCGGAGTCTCCCTTCCAGCTCTTCGACGGCGACGGCAGCCTGCTGGTCATGCGTCCCGACATCACGCTGGCCATTGCGCGCATGGTTGCCGGGCGTATGGGGGAGGCCACGCTGCCTCTGCGCCTGCGCTACAACGCGCCGGTCGTGCGCGAGGAGTCGAGCCTCTCCGGTCAGCCACGCCAGTTCACGCAGCTTGGCGTGGAGCTGGTGGGCGGTGAAGGCATCGAGGCCGAGGCTGAGGTCATCGAGCTTCTGGCCGAGGTGCTGCGCTCGCTCGAGGTGCCCGCATGGCGCATCGTCTGCGGATCGGTCACGCCCTTCACGGCACTGCTCGACGTCTGCGCGCCCAACGACGCCTTCCGTGCGCGCGTGCTCGAGCTCGTGCACGAGTCTGACCTCGTGGGGCTCGACGAGTTCGTGCGTGCCTCGGGCATAGCGCCCGCGGCGGCGCGTGCCCTGTGCCGCCTGCCGCGCCTTGCCGGCAACGAGAAGGTCATCGACGAGCTGGACGACCTGCTCGAAGACGCGGGCGTTGCCCAAGAGCAGCGCGGCGTGCTCGAGCTTCGTGCGTTGGTGTCGGAGCTGGGAGAGCTTACCGCCAAGGGCGTGCTCAGCTTCGACTTCTCGGTCATGAACTCCTTCGACTACTACACGGGCGTCATCTTCAAGGGCTATGCCGAGGGCATCACCGCGGCCATCGCCTCGGGCGGACGCTACGACGCGGTGCTCAAGAGCTTCGGGCTCTCCAACGTGGCAGCCTGCGGCTTCATGCTCTCGCTCGAGCGTCTCCAGGAGATTCTGGGCGAGCAGGGCGAGTCGGGCGTGGTGGCACCGGGCGTGCGCGTGGCCGAGCGGCCGCTGCGCATCGCGGTGCCCAAGGGCGGCCTCTTCCGCGACGCGGTGCGCCTGCTTGCGCAGGCGGGCCTGCCCACCGAGGAGCTTGCCAATCCTGGGCGCCGGCTCATCATCCCCGCCGGCGACGTAGAGTACGTGATCGTGCGCGCACAGGATGCGCCGGTGTTCGTGGCCCATGGTGGCGCGGACTGCGGCATCTGCGGCAGCGACTCCATCATCGAGGCGGGCGTTGACCTCGTGCAGCTGGTTGACCTGCGCTTTGGCGGATGCCGCTTTGTGGTGGCAGAGCCGGGCGCGCGCGAGGGTGCGGCAGACCGTGCCTACGCCTGGCGCGGAACGGTGCGCGTGGCAACCAAGTACCCGCGCATCACGCGTGCCTACTACGAGCGCATCGGACAGCAGGTCGACATCGTGCAGCTGCACGGCAACATAGAGCTGGGCCCCATCGTGGGCATGACCGACCGCATCGTCGACATCACTGCCACCGGCACCACCTTGGCCGAGAACGACCTGGTCATCGTGGACGAGGTCCTGGAGTGCACGGCGCGCTTCTTCTCGGGCCCGGCGGCCTATCGCACCAACCCGCGCATCCGCGCGCTGTCGCAGCGCCTGAATGCGCTTGTCTCCAAGAGCGAGGAGTGACACCCATGCGAGAGATCATCCTTTCGGGCGAGCAGCGCCTGACACTTGAGGAAATTCGGCGCACGAGCGCCCTTCCGCGCGAGATAGAGCGGTCCGCGCATGCCATCGTGGATGACGTGCGTGCGCGGGGCGACGAGGCGGTGCGCGAATACTGCCTGCGCTTCGACGGCGCATGCCCCAAGAGCTTCCTGGTGCCGCAAGAGGTGGTCCAGGGCGCTCTTGATATGGTCGACCCTGAGTTTCTGGAGGCCCTGCGCCTTGCGGAGCGCCAGATTCGCAGCTTCCACGAGCGCGAGCGCGAGCAGTCGTGGTTTACCACGCGCCCTGACGGAACGCTGCTGGGCGTGAAGGTGACGCCGGTTCCCTCGGCGGCGGTATATGTGCCGGGCGGTCGCGCGCAGTATCCCTCGACGGTGCTCATGGACACGATCCCGGCCAAGGTCGCCGGCGTCGAGCGCGTCGTCATGGTGACGCCGCCGCAGCGCGACGGCTCGCTCTCTGCCTACACGCTTGCTGCCGCGGCGCTTGCGGGCGTCGACGAGGTCTACGCCGTGGGTGGCGCCCAGGCCATCGGCGCCGTTGCCTATGGTACCGAGAGCATTCCCAAGGTTGCCAAGATCGTGGGCCCGGGCAACGCCTTCGTGGCGGCGGCCAAGCGCTACGTGTCGGGCGACGTGGGCATCGACATGGTGGCGGGCCCCTCCGAGGTGTGCGTGCTGGCCGACGGCACGGCAGACCCCGTGGTGGTGGCAGCCGACCTCATGGCACAGGCCGAGCACGACCCGCTGGCCGCCTGCTATCTGGTTACCACCGACGCGTCGCTGGCAAGCCGTGTGACCGCAGCCCTCGAGCGCCTTCTGGTGCAGAGCCCGCGCGAGGAGATTACCCGCGCCTCGCTCGACGATCAGGGCATCATCGTTACCTGCGACTCGCTCGATGCCGCCATCGACGCCGTGAACCTCATTGCGCCCGAGCACCTCGAGCTGCATGCGCCCGAGGCCATGTCGCTGGTGGGACGCATCCAAAACGCTGGCGCCATCTTCGTGGGCCCGTGGAGCTCGGAGCCCCTGGGCGACTACGTTGCCGGCCCGAACCACACCCTTCCCACGGGTGGCACCGCGCTCTTTTCCAACCCGCTGGGGGTCTACGACTTCCAGAAGCGCTCGAGCGTCATCTCGTACACGCCCGAGGGCTTGGCAACCGACGCTCCTGCCGTGCAAGCCCTGGCGCAGGCGGAGGGCCTGTGGGCCCATGCGCTGTCGGTGGGCATGCGGCGCAAGCTGGTGGAGCAGGGCATCGAGAGCTTTGACGACCCCGTTGCGGCCTGCGAGGACGCGATGCACACGGCCTGGCCGCGCGAACTCGATGCGCCTGGCATTCCCAACCTGGGCGAACAGGTGGAGGCGTAGGATGGCCGGCCTGTCCGAGCGCGTGCGGGCACTGGTGCGCAGCGATGTGGCGTCGCTTGAGCCCTACGACCCCAACTTCACGCCGTGCAAGATCAACCTCTCGGCCAACGAGAACACCTATGGCATGCCGGAGGCGGTGCGCTCCGCCATAGACGCCGCCATCGTGCGCACGCAGACCAATCGCTATCCCGACCCCATGTCGAACGACCTGCGCGACAAGATTGCCGCGTGGCACGGGGTGCGGCGCGAGAACGTGTGCGTGGGCAATGGCGGCGACGAGCTGCTCTTCAACTTCTTTCTGGCCTTCGGCGGGCCCGAGAAGACGCTGCTCGACTGCCCGCCCACCTTCACGGTCTACGACATCTACTCGCGCATGCTGGGAACGCGTCTGGTCCGCTGCCCGCGCGACCCGCAGACCTTCGAGCTCGACCTTCCCGCCATGCTCGAAGCGGCGCCCACGGCAGACATGGTCATCGTCACCTCGCCCAACAACCCCACGGGCAATGTGATCGCGCGCGCCGACGTGGCGCGCCTGTGCGAGGCCTGCCCGGGCATCGTCATGATCGACGAGGCCTACACCGAGTTCTCGGACGAGGGTGTGTCTTGCGAGGAGCTGCTGGGCACCTACGACAACCTGGTCATCCTGCACACCTTCTCCAAGGCCTACTGCCTTGCGGGCGTGCGCGTGGGCTATGTGCTGGCGGCCCCCGATGTGATCGACGTGCTGGGCGCGGTCCGCCAGCCCTATACGGCAGATGTCTTCGCGCAGGCGGCGGCGGAGGTGGTGGCGGACCATCGCCACGAGTTCGACGCCACCATCCAGCAGATTCGCCAGGAGCGCGAGCGGCTTGCCGCGGGCCTTGCCGCCATCGACGGTGTGCAGGTGTGGCCGAGCCAGGGAAACTTCCTGCTGGTGCGCATGCCGGAGGCGGGTGTGGTGCGCGCACGCCTGCGCGACGAGCGCTCCATCCTGGTGAGGGACTTCTCCGCGGCACCCGGCCTTGAGGGCTGCCTGCGCATAACGGTGGGTACCCCGACGGAAAATGACGAGCTCATCGATGCTATTGCAACAATCGTGAAGGAGGTAGCATGACGCGGACGGCCACGGTGGTGCGCACAACGGGCGAGACCGACATCACCATCACGCTCGACCTCGACGGGACGGGCACTTGCAACATCAGCACGGGTGTGGGCTTCTTCGACCACATGCTCAACGCCCTGGGGCGTCATTCGCTCATCGACCTCACCATCACGTGCAAGGGCGACACGTGGGTGGACGACCACCACACGGTTGAGGACGTGGGCATAGCCATGGGGCAGGCCCTGCGCGAGGCCTTGGGCAACAAGGCGGGCATCCGTCGCTTCGGTGACGTGTGCGTGCCGCTCGACGAGGCCCTTGTGCTTGCCGCCGTCGACATCTCGGGGCGCGGCGAGCTGTTCTGGGACGTGCCCATCGGGCCCGACAAGGTGGGCACCTTCGATACCGAGCTTGGTCACGAGTTCTTCGCGGGCTTTGCCCGTGACGCCGGGCTCACGCTGCACCTGCGCGAGCTGTGCGGTGAGAACGCGCATCACATCCTGGAGGCCGCGTTCAAGGCGTGCGCTCGCGCGCTACGCGCGGCCATCGAGCCCGACCCGCGGGTGACCGGCATCCCCTCGACCAAGGGAGTCTTGTAATGTCTCACGAGATCGTTGTTGTCGACTACCACAAGGGAAACTTGCTCTCGGTGGCGCGCAGCCTCTCGGCAGTTGGTGCCGAGGTGGCAATCAGCGACGACCCACGCACCATCTCCGAGGCCCGCGGCGTGGTCCTGCCGGGCGTGGGCAGCTTCGAGGACGCCATGAGCTACATGCGCCCGTCCGGCCAGGCTGACGCAGTGGTCTCGTCGGTGCAGCGTGGCGTTCCCTTCCTGGGCATATGCCTGGGCCTGCAGCTGCCGTTCCAGCGGGGCTCCGAGCTGACGAGCGAGGCGTGGGGCAACGGCTGGTGCCCGGGCCTTGGGCTCTTGTCTGGCTCGGTCTCGCGCCTCGAGTCCAGCAGGCTGAAGGTGCCGCACGTGGGGTGGAACCAGCTGCACCTTACCGAGCGGGGCAGGCAGTGCCCGCTGCTCGTCGACGTGCCGGAGGGCTCCAACGTCTACTTCACCCATTCGTACGCCCCGGCCGACGACATAGACGAGTCCATCATTGCCACAAAGACCCACTATGGGCGCACCTTTGCCTCGACCGTCTGGCACGAGAACCTCTTTGGCGTGCAGTTTCATCCCGAGAAGTCCTCGGCCACGGGACTGCGCATCCTGTCGAACTTCGTGTGCATCGTGAGGGGATAGGCCATGATCGTCTTTCCTGCTATCGACCTGATTGACGGCCAGGTGGTGCGCCTCCGTAGGGGAGAGCGCTCGCAGATGGACGTCTACTCGACAGATCCCGTTGCCGTGGCGCAGGACTTTGCCCGCAGGGGCGCCACCTGGATCCACGTGGTCGACCTCTCGGCAACCTTCGAGGAGGACGAGAGCGCCCTTGCCCACAACCGCTCTGCCATCGAGGGCATCTGCCAGGTTCCGGGCATATCGGTCGACACGGGCGGTGGCGTGCGCAACCTTGCCGCCATCGAGCGGCTAGCCGAGGCCGGTGCCAAGCGCATTGCCGTGGGAACGGCGCTCGTGCGAGACCGCGCCTTTGCGCGCGAGGCAGCCCAGCGCTATGGCGAGCTGCTGGTGGCCGATGTGGCAGCCGCAGGCGGCGTCGTGCGCGTCAACGGATGGCGCGAGGGTGCGGGCATCAGCGCCGACGAGCTGGTGGCCCAACTGGTTGACCTGGGGTATCGGCATCTCGTGTTTACCGACGTAACACGCGATGGCATGCAGACCGGCATCGATGCTGTTGCCTACCAGCACATCGCCGAGGTGGCGGGCTTTCCCGTCGTTGCCTCGGGCGGCATAGCCACGCTCGACGACCTGCGCGCGCTCGCTGCCCTGGGGCCAGAGGTCATCGAGGGAGCCATCACGGGGCGCGCCCTGTACGAAGGCAACTTCAGCCTCGAGGAGGCCCTTGCGGCCGCCCGCTCGTAAAAGCTGTCCGCATCGCTCATGAGTTAGGAGAAGCACATGCTCACCAAGCGCGTCATACCCTGCCTGGACGTAAAGGACGGCCGTGTGGTCAAGGGCGTGAACTTTGTCAATCTCGTCGATGCGGGCGACCCCGTTGAGCTGGCGAGCGTCTATGATCGCGAGGGAGCCGACGAGGTCATCTTCCTCGACATCACCGCCACCTCCGATGACCGCTCGACCACCATCGAGCTGGCCTCGCATGCGGCCGAGGAGCTGCGCATTCCCTACACGGTGGGTGGCGGCTTCCGCGACATCGCCGGCATGACCAAGATGGTTGCCGCGGGTGCCGACAAGGTTTCGGTCAACTCGGCGGCCATCAAGAACCCCGAGCTCATTTCGCTCGCTGCGGCGGCGTTTGGCAGCCAGGCCGTCATCTGCGCCATCGACGCCAAGCGTGTGGGCAAGGCCGACAAGTGGGAGGTCTATGTGGCGGGAGGCCGCAAGGCCACCGGCATCGATGCCCTTGAGTGGGCCCAAGAGGCAGCCCGCCGTGGCGCAGGCGAGATTCTGCTCACCAGCATGGACCGCGATGGCACCAAGGAGGGCTTCGACCTTGCGCTGACCCGCGCCGTTGCCCGCGCCGTCCCCATCCCGGTCATCGCCTCGGGTGGCGTGGGAACCCTCGAGCACTTTGCCGAGGGCGTCATCGAGGGCGAGGCCGACGCGGTGCTGGCAGCTAGCGTCTTCCACTTTGGCACCTTCAGCATTCGCCAGGTGAAGGAGTACATGGCTTCGCAGGGGATTCCCGTACGCCTCGACTTCTAGGCGCCGCTGTCGGCGCGGTGGTGCGAACCCAAGCTCTCGCTCCGCGCGCGCATGGCGCCGAGCATGGCCTCGGCCGCGCGCAGCTGATGCGCAAGGCGCAGGCCCTGCACGCTGCCGTGAAGCGACTCGCCCTCCTGAAGGCAATTGCGCATTGCCGCTACGGCATCGAGTGCGGCGGTAAGCCCCTCTTCGGTTCGGCCCACCAGCGCGTGGGCCGACATCGTATGGCGCAGCTTTTCGGCCAGAGCCTTCGTGCCAGAGGATGCACTTGCGCAGGGAACCGGACCGTCCCAATGTACCGGGGCAGCACCTCCGGCAAGGCATGCCGCCTCGACGCCAGCCCTGCGACCGAACACCAGAGCCGAGGCGCTTGCAAGTCCACCGATGCGGTCGGCCCCGTGCATGCCTCCTGCGCACTCGCCGCAGGCAAACAGCCCCGCAGGCCCGCCTTTGCAGGAGGTATCCTCGCGGATGGCAATGCCGCCGTTCGATGCATGGGCGTACAGCGCCATGCGCATGGGGTTGGTTGCGCGAATGCCCTGGGCCCGCTCGAGCCAACTGAAATAGGTTTGCACGAACTCGGGCGGGTCGTGGGGGAGGGCATAGCCAAGCGGCAGGCCCGTATCTCCCGCCTGTGCAATGGCCAGGTCGATGACGTGTGACGCCAACCGCGTGGTAAAGGGCCCATAGCCCGAGCGCTCCTCCAGCAGGTCTGCGGGGAAGGCAAGCGTCGAATAGCGAAACGCCTTCTCGTTGACGACGATGCCCGCCTTGGGCCTCACGAGCCCTGGCATGATCTGCAGGAACTCGGCATTGACGAGCTGGCATCCATGGGCAAGGGCGATGCCCTGCGCACTGCCCGCATTGTCAGCGGGGTTGAGGCTTCGCGCGTACAGGCCTGCCAGCCCGCCTGTGGCGAGAACGACCGCCGGGCAGGCAACGCTTACCGCCGCTCCCGCCTCATGGGAGAAGAGCTGCGCGCCACAGATGCATCCGTCCCGCACCACAAGGTCAACAAGCTCGCAGCGGGGTAGCACCGCAATGCCCAGCTGCGCAAACTCCCGCGACCACGTATCCTTGAGGCTTGCCCGACCCACGCCGTGCCAACTGCGCGTCTTGTGGTCGAAGCAGGGGATGTAGGCGCGCTCAGAGGCGTCGGTGGGGTATTTGAGCTCGACGCCCATCTCCTCGAGCCACCGTACGGCAGGCGCCACGCCCAAGACCAGCTCGTGCACGAGCGTGGGATTGGCCACGCCACCGCCCACGGTGTGGATCGTCTGCTCAAAGTCCTCAACGTCGGCCTCGCCGGAGGGCCCCACCAGCCCCAGCCCCCAGGTTCCCCCGTAGAAGCTCGAGCCCGAGAAGGTGGCGCCGAGGCTGGCAACGACGACGCGTGCGCCGCGGCGTGCCGCCTCGATGGCCGCCGAGCAGCCGGCAATGCCCGAACCCACCACAAGCACGTCGCACGTGCGCTGGGCTTCCATAGCGGCCTCCCTTGCAACCTCTCCGTTACATGTGCGTGGTAGAGTGGGCATCCCAGCCAGGCACAGCAGCTAGGAGCTCCCATGACCACACCTTTCGATTCTACCAGTGCCACCTACGCCGGCGAGACGCTCGAGCAAGTCAGCCTTGACAGCCTGAAGCTCAAGCTCGATGCCAACGGCCTCATTCCTTGCGTCGTGCAGCAACAGGGTACGGGCGAGGTGCTCATGGTGGCTTGGATGAGTGAGGAGTCGCTGCGGCTGACGATGGAGACCGGCACCACCTGGTTCTGGTCGCGCTCGCGTCAGGAGCTCTGGAACAAAGGCGCTACCAGCGGAAACATGCAGCAGGTAAAGCAGCTGCTCATAGATTGCGACGCCGATACGCTGGTGGCGGTGGTCGATTCGCCCGGCCCCGCATGCCACACCGGACACCGCAGCTGCTTCTTCCGCAGCCTCTAGGAAGCGGTTGTCTGCCTGCTAATGGGAAGCCATCCCATTGGCAGGCAATTAGGGGCAGGAGTGGCGCTCCTGATACAAGCGCGGCACTCCTGTCAGAAACCAGCCCAAATGCCTCCACTGAGATATGTCAGCGATGCGTTGAAGGGATGGAGTATGGGTGCTTGTCCTTACAAAGTGCTAACGTATTCAACCATCTGACGGAACTCGCCAGTTTTAGGGAGACCGAATGAAATTGACACGACCGGGCAGAGCCGCCTTAAGCGCGGGCCTTTCGCTGGCCCTTGCGCTGTCGCCTCTGTCCACTACTATTGCCGCGGCGGCAACGAACGCCTCTATCGAGAGCACGAGCGCCGAGCTCGAGACCGCACGAGCCCGTCTCGACGAGCTTTCTGCTCAGTGCGAGACCAAGTTTGCCGAGCTTGAGGATGCCCGCGCCGAGCTCGAGGGCACCAACCAGCAGATTACCGACACCGAAGAGCAGATCAAGGTCAAGGAGGGGGAGCTGGTCGTCGCACGTGGCGTGCTTTCCGAGAGCATGGCCGAGAACTACAAGAGCGGCGTGAACTTCCTCTCGTTCGTGCTGGGTTCCAGCTCGTTCGATGACCTCGTCTCGCGCGTGTACTACGCCGACAAGGTGGCTGCCCACCAGTCCGAAGCCATCAACAACGTCCTCACCATTCAGGAGGAGCTCGACGTTCACAAGGCAAACCTGGTGAGCGAGCAGCAGAAGCAGGAAGAGCTGGTCAGCAAGACCGAGACGGCCGCCAGCGAGCTGCAGAGCGTGGTTACCGAGCAGCAGGAGTACGTCAACGGCCTTGACTCGCAGCTGCAGGCACAGATCCAGGCCCAGATCGAGGCCGAGCGCGCGGCTGCGGAGGAGCAGGCACGCAAGGAGGCCGAGGCTCGCGCAGCCGAGGAGGCACGCCAGCAGGCAGCCCAGGCCGAGCAACAGCAGACGCAGCAGCAGGAGGGTGAGGCCGCTGCGACCACGCCCGCAACTCCCACTACCTCGAACACCGAGGAAGAGAGCTACACGCCGTCCACCACGCCCACGGCAACCCGCACCACGGGCAACTACGGATCGGGCGTGAGCGCAGCCATCCAGTACGCCCTCTCTCAGCAGGGCGTGAGCTACTCGTGGGGCGGCAACGCCATCGAGGGCGTCGAGTTCGACTGTTCCGGCCTTGTGTGGTGGGCCTTCAACCGCGCGGGCATCTCCATCCCGCGTGGCCAGCGCCTGAGCAACGGCCGCGGCAACTCCATGATTGGCTGGTGCCTCGACGGCGGCGGCTGGACCACCAGCCAGGCCAACCTTCAGGCCGGCGACCTCATGTTCTGGGGCTCGAGCGTCGAGTCCACGGGCCATGTGGGCCTGTGCATCGGCAATGGCCAGATGATTCACTCCAACTGGAACGGCGTTGAGGTCACGAGCGTGTACTACAACTCCGGTTCCTTCGTCGGCGGTGGCCCCATCGTCTAAGGTCGCTTCCTGTAGAGACAAGCAAAGGCGCGGCATCCTTGCGGGTGCCGCGCCTTCTTGTGTGAGATGCCTTTCAAAGGGGCGATACCCCTGCCTCTGAAGATGAGTCAAACGGGGCCGTAGCGCCTGCTTCGGCTAGCTCAGTGGGCAACTAAGGGACACGCCCTTTTTTGCCCCGCGGGGCAAAAAAGGGCGTGTCCCTTAGTTGCCCCTCATACCACCAGCACGCCGCTTTCGTGGGCGGCGAGGTAGAGCCTCACGCAGCGCTCCGCGAGGATGTCGAGCGAGTCGTACAGCCATGCCGGCTTGTCCGCAAGGCCCTGGTAGATGACCGAGAGCTCGGTGCAGCCCACGATGACGGCGTCGGCGCCACGCTCGCGCAGGCGCTGCGCCAGGCTCACCAGTTGGTCGGGGTCGTAGCTGGCGCCAGCCTTCACGCCGTCGTAGATGAGCGCGGTGACCTCTCGCTGGTCCTCCGCCGTGGGTTCCATGGTCTTGAGCCCATAGAGCTCGAGATAGTCCTGGAAGACGCCCGAGGCCACGGTGCCCTCGGTGGCGAGCAGGCCAATGGTGCTGCCGCGGCCCATGTCACGTGCCAGGCGCCGGGCCGTCTCCTCCATGATGTTGACGACGGGCACATGCACCGCCCGGTTGATGCCCTCGTAGTAGTAGTGGGCGGTGTTGCAGGCAATGGCGATGTAATCCGCACCGGCACGCACGAGCCAGCGGGCCACCTTCTCCATCTCGGGCTGCGGGTCGGGCTTGGTGTGGTCGAGGATGTGCGCGGTGCGGTCGGGTATCTGCGGATCGTTGAAGACGATCATCGGCATGTGGTCTTGGTCGCGCCGGGCGGGGGTCTTGCGAATGAGGGCCTCCATGAAGCAGGCGGTGGCCAGCGGCCCCACGCCGCCAATGATGCCAAGTACGGGTTTGTTCATCGTGCTCCCGATAATGGTGGGTAGAAAGGAATAGTCGTCCCATTCTACCCGTGCCATGTGGAGGACGCCGGGGCCACCTTCGCATAAGTGAAAATCGCACACGGATGTGCCGTGAGAACCGACCCCAAGGCACACGGATGTGCCGTGAGAACCGACCCCAAGGCACACGGATGTGCAACTTGCGGTCGATCGGGCAGGGGGTCAAAGTTCACGCGAAAATCGCACACGGATGTGCAACTTGTGGTCGATTGGCTACGGGGCAAAGTTCTGTTTCTACGGTGCAAATGGAGCCCTACCCATGGCCCGTATCTACAATGGTCGAGATGTGTCGATACGGCCCTTTGGGCCCAGTGAGGAGTACACGTGACCGAAGTCAGAAAGCTCACGAAAGAAGAATTCGAGCGCTTGGTGAGCGCGGCAGACATAGTGGTTCCCATCGAGCAGACGCTTGCATGGGCAAAGTATCAGCAGACGGTGGAGGGCAGGTCCTTCTGGGGCTGTCTGGCGCTTGCCCGCGACGGGCATGACGTTGCCTACGTGCTGTTCATCGACTACGAGACCCACGGCTACCACTACCTGCGTGCCCACCACGGGCCCATGTGGCTCGAGCAGCCGACCGAGGAGCAGGAGCGCGAGGCGGTAGAGGCCCTCGTGTCGTACGTGCATGCCGCCGACAGGCACGTGGTCTTCCTGCGCATGGCGGTGGACCACGAGCTCGCCCAGACCCAGCCCACACTCTCGTCGATTCCCTACGACACCACGGTGCTGGTCGACCTCACCGGTGGCGACGAGCAGATCCTCGCCCACATGAAGGCCCGCGGCCGCCGCGACGTGCGCAAGGCCCTGCGCGAGGCGCCCGTCACCTGCGCCGACGAGACGACGCGCGCCTTGGCCTCGTTTGACGAGTACTACCAGATCATGGTCGAGACGGCCGAGCGCGACGGGTTTGCCCCGGCGCCCAAGAGCGACTACGAGGACATGATCAAGCTGCTTGGCCCCGAGCACTGCCGCGTCTTTGCGGGTCGCCTCGAGGACGGCCGCGTGTGCACGTGGTCCATCTGCACCATCTCGGGCACGCGTGCCACCTACTACTACGCCGCCTCCAGCAGCGAGACGCGTCGCGGCTACGTGACCGACAAGCTCTTCTACTTCGCCTGCTGCGAGCTGGGCAAGCTGGGCTGCACCGCCTTCGACCTGATGGGCATCGGCTCGGAATTCTCGCCCAAGCTCAACGGCCTCAACACCTTCAAGACAAAGTTCGCCAACGAGGTGACCCATGTGGCACCCGACCGCGACGTTCCCGTGAAGGCCGCCTTCTACAAGTCGCTGCAGATGGGCAAGCGCGTGCTGCAGAAGGTGCGCAACCGTGGCGAAAAGAACTAGCTACCTGGAGACGAAATGAGTCAGCAGTTTGTACCCGTTCTTCTGGGCACCGAGATTGGCGCCTATGGCATGGCGCGCGCCTTTTGGGAGGCCTATGGGGTCAAGAGCGTGGCCTATGGTACCTTCCCGCTAACCCCCACGGCCTACTCGAAGTTCATCGAGCAGCGCTGTGACGCGGACTTTGCCACGCCGGAGCGCTTCGTGGCGGTCCTCAACCGCGATGCGGGGACCTTCGGTGGCGCCACGCCGCTCATCATCCCCTGCGGCGACGACTATTCGGTGCTGCTTTCCGAGCACAAGGGCGAGCTGGACGACCGGTACGTGGCCATCTGCTCGGGCCCCGGCGTGCTCACCGAGCTCGAGAACAAGGCACGCTTCTACGCGCTGTGCGAGCGCACGGGCGTGCCGTATCCCAAGACGGTGCGCATCGACAGCCCGCAGGTGCCCGAGCTGCCCTTCCCGTTCCCGGTGGCCGTCAAGCCCACCAACGCGGCGCTGTACCGCGAGCATCCCTTCGAGGGCCAGAAGAAGGCCTTCATCATCAACGACGAGCCGATGCTGGCTGAGACCCTGCGGCGCATCTACGCCTCGGGCTACGACGAGGGTCTGGTCATCCAGGACTTCATCCCCGGCGGTGACGAGAACATGCGCGTGCTCAACGGCTACGTGCGCTCCGACGGTTCGGTGTCGCTGCTGTCGCTGGGCCACCCCATCCTTGAGGACTGCGCGCCCATGCGCATCGGCAACTACGCCGCCATCGTGAGCTACGGCGACGAGCAGGTCTACCAGACGGTGGAGCGCCTGCTTGAGCACGTCAACTACTTTGGCTACTTCAACATCGACATGAAGTTCGACGAGCGCGACGGCACCTTCAAGCTGCTGGACTTCAACCCCCGACAGGGGAGGAGCAGCTTCTTCACGACGCTGTCGGGCCACAACCTGGCAAGGCAGGCGGTGGAGGACGTCGTCGAGGGCAAGCGCGAGGCACCTGTCCACGCAACAGAAGAGGTGCTGTGGGTGGGCGTGCCCAAGACCATCGTGCGCCGCTACGCCGCCGAGGGGCCGGCCAAGGACTGGGCGATGCGCCTGATGCGCGAGGGTCGCGTGGGCACCACGCTCTTTGGCGCGAACGACCTGCATCCGCGCCGCCTGTGGAACATGGCGAAGCTTTGGATCCATTACTTCGTCGACTTCAAGAAGTACTTCGGTCACCGTGACCTAGAGGAGTAGATGCCAGATGACGATGGCGCAAGACGAGCTTCGGGAGCTGCTGGCCAAGCGCACCAATACCCAGGCGCAAGACTGGTTTTTGGTGTATCGGGCACGCCATGGCATGCTCGTGGTGCTCCGCGAGCTGTGCCGGCAGCGTGGGGCCGGCGCGGTGATCACGCAGCTCTTGACCTGTTGCACGGCGGTAGACCCCATCGTGGCGGCAGGGCTGCGCCCCGTCTACGGCGACGTCTCGCCCGAGACCCTTGCGCTTGACCCCCTCGCGCTGCCTCAGACCACAGCGACGCACGCCATCGTCTGCCAGCACACCTTTGGCTTCATCGACCAGGCCTCCACGGAGGCCCTGCGCGCCGCGGCGCATGCGCAGGGCGCCCTGCTGCTTGAGGACTGCGCGCACTGCGTGGGGCGCCTGGCCACAGACAGCCAGGGTGCGCCCCTTGCCGACGTCTCGTTCCACTCGTTTGGCGTGGAGAAGATGCTACCCACCTACTTTGGTGGCGCGGTCTGGGTGAACCCGGAGCTTTCCGATCACGGCCTGCGCGAGGCGCTGGTGGCGGCGCTGGGCAGCCTGCCTGCGCCTGCCGGGAAGCTGGCCCGCGCGATGCGTTCCTACCGCACGCAGATCAGGGTGCTCAACCATCTGCCCCGGCCCCTTGCTCATGCGCTGCGCGGCCTGTGGACGAAGGTCGGCGCCTTCGAGCCGGCCATTGCCGGCCGCGAGATGGCCGGCGCGGTGGCTCACGAGCCCATGGGGATGGACGACTGGGCCTGCGAGCAGGTGCTGGGCCATCTGCGGGAGTTGCCGCAGGTGCAGGGCACCCGCGTGAGCGCGCTGGAGGCCTATCGCGCAGAGCTCGAGGACGTGGCCGGCCTGCGCGTTCCGGCTGCCATGCTGAAGAGCGGTCACCCCCTGCTGCGGCTGGCGGTGAACCTCCCAGACGACGAGGCGGCCGACCGCGCCCTTGCCGCCGTCAACGCCCTGGGGCTCTATGCGGTGCCCTGGTATAGGCCACTGCTGTTCCCCGGCGTGAGCGACGCGGACGCCTACGGATACGACCCTGCCCTGCCGGGGCTGCCCAACACGGCGGCGCTTGCGCGCGGTGCGGTGGCCCTTCCGTGCGACCTTACGAATGGCCAGGTGCGCGAGGTGGTTCAGGCACTGCGCCAGATTGCGACGGCATCATGAGCTCCCGCGACTCCGCCCGCGTGCCCGACCTAGACGCCTCTGCGCCTCGCCCCGAGGAGGAGGGGCTGGCAAGCATTGCCGAGCAGGTTGCGCGCGTGCCCACCGAGCCGGGCTGCTACCTGTGGAAGGACGCGGCAGGGGAGGTCATCTATGTGGGCAAGGCGAAGAACCTGCGCTCCCGCATGCGCCAGTACGTGACCCTCCAGGACGACCGCGACAAGATTCCCCTGATGATGCAGGTGGTGCGCAGCTTCGACTACGTGGTGGTGGGAAGCGAGCACGAGGCGCTGGTCTTGGAGCGCAACCTCATCGAGCAGTACCATCCCTACTTCAACGTCGACTACAAGGACGACAAGAGCTATCCCTTCATCGCCATCACCGAGAGCGACGCCTATCCGGCCATCAAGTACACGCGCGAGAAGCATCGCAAGGGAACGCGCTACTTTGGCCCCTACACCGACGCCAAGGCCGCCCGCGAGACCATCGCCCAGCTGCGCAAGGCCGTGCCCATATGCATAGGCACCTGCGCGGAGTGGAAGCGCGCCAAGCGCTATCTCGACAGCCATCCCGACGAGGTGCCCGTGGCAAACCTCGTGCTGGCCGAGCGGGGACGTCCCTGCTTCGACAGCCATGTGGGGCGCGGCCCGGGCGTGTGCTGCGGCGCCATCACCACGGCAGACTACGGGCGCAACGTGCGCCAGGTGGAGCAGTTTCTGGAGGGCCGGCGCTCGGCCATCATCGGCGACCTGCGCGAGCAGATGGCCGAGGCGGCCGCCGAGCTCGAGTTCGAGCGGGCGGGGCGCATCAAACACCGCATCGAGGTGCTGGAGGGCCTGGACGACCGCCAGCAGGTGGTGTTCTCCTCCGACGTGAGCCTCGACCTGGTGGGCTTCTACCGCGAGGAGACCATCTCGGCCGCCTGCGTGTTCGTGGTGCGCGAGGGCCGCGTGATCCGCTCGTCGGAGTTCGTGCTCAACAAGGGCGCCGACGTGAGCGAGGTCGAGCTGACTGAGGGCTTCCTCAAGCGCTACTACGGCGAGACCGCAGACATTGGTGCCGAGGTGTGCGTGGCCACAGACCTGCCCGATGCGCAGCTGCTGAGCGAGTGGCTGACCGAGCGGCGCGGGCGCATCTGCCGGGTGCACCGCCCGCAGCGTGGCGAGAAGCGTCACCTGCTCGACATGGCAGAGGCAAACGCCCGCCATGCGCTCAACCGCTACATGGTGCGCACGGGCTATGCCGACGACCGCACCAACCAGGCGCTCCTGCAGCTGGAAAGCGCCCTGGCGCTGGACGCGCCACCCCTGCGCATCGAATGCTTCGACATCTCGACGCTGCACGGCGCCTTCACGGTGGCCTCGATGGTGGTGTTCACCAATGGCCGTCCCGACAAGGGCCAGTACCGCAAGTTCAAGATCCGCACCGAGCTCGACGAGGCGAACGACTTCGTGAGCATGCAGGAGGTGCTGGGGCGCCGCTACGGGCAGAAGAACATGGCCGACGAGCGCTTCGCGGCGGCCCCGCCCGACCTTTTGGTGGTGGACGGCGGCAAACCGCAGCTCACCGCTGCCATGGAGCAGCTGGCCGAGCTGGGGCTCGACATCCCCGTGTGTGGCCTGGCCAAGTCCGACGAGGAGGTCTTCGTGCCCTGGGACGACACGCCGGTGGTGCTGCCGTCGGGCTCGCCCTCGCTCTACCTCATCAAGCAGGTGCGCGACGAGAGCCACCGCTTTGCCATCACCTTCCACCGCGAGCTGCGCACCAAGGCCCAGGGCGTCTCGGTGCTCGACGAGGTGGAGGGCGTGGGGCCCAAGCGCAAGCGCGCCATCATGCGCCAGTTTGGCTCGTTCAAGCGCCTGCGCGCGGCCAGCGTCGAGGAGATCGCTGCGGTGAAGGGGGTCCCGCAGCAGGTGGCCGAGGACGTGTGGCGTACCCTGCGCGCCTGGGAGCACGAGCGCGAGGACCAATAGGAGCCATACCCCTTACGTGTGCGGGAAGGGGGCCGTAAGTGGGCAATTAAGGGACACGCCCCGGCCCGCGCGATGTGTGATCGTTGGGATGTCAATCCCGCGCTGGAGCTTTGCGCTATGCTAGACCCACATCACCTCTTGAAGGAGCGCCTCATGCCAGAAGGACCGTACGTGCGCGAATCCGCGCTAAACAGCCCGGACGTGATTGTCATCACGGGAATGTCGGGAGCGGGCCGAACCGAGGCCATGCACACCTTCGAGGACCTGGGCTATTACGTCATCGACAACCTGCCGCCCAGCCTGCTGCTTGCCGTGGCGCAGATGAGCGGGCTCTCCTCGGGCGTGGGGCGCCACCTGGCCGTGGTGTGCGACCTGCGCAGTCAGGGCCTCTTCGAGGAGCTGGCCGACGCGCTCAAGGAGCTCTCGGCGCACGAGTTCACCTACGGGATCCTGTTCCTCGACGCCTCCGACGAGGTGCTGCTCTCGCGCTATGCCCTCAACCGGCGCCCGCATCCGCTCGCACGCGAGGGGGAGTCGACCCTCGACGCCATCCGTCGCGAGCGCCAGCAGCTCGCTGCCATCCGCGAGCGGGTGACGCTGACCATCGACACCTCCAACCTCAAGCCCAAGCAGCTGCGCTCGCGCCTGCTGGCGGAGTTCACGCACCTCACCGAGCAGCAGCTCATGGAGGTCCACGTCTTCTCCTTCGGCTTCAAGTACGGCATGCCCGAGGAGGCCGACATCATCATCGACGTGCGCTTCCTGCCCAACCCCTACTGGAACCCCGAGATGCGCCCGCTTACCGGACGCGACCCGCTCGTGCGCGACTTCGTCATCGAGCACCCGCAGACCCAGGCATTCTTGGAGCGCTGGTGCGCCCTGCTCGACACGGTGATGCCCGGATACGTGGGGGAGGGCAAGAGCCGGCTTTCGGTGGGTGTGGGCTGCTCGGGTGGCCAGCACCGCTCGGTGGCCATTGCCGAGGAGACGGCGATGCACCTCACCAAGGCGGGCTACCACGTGCTCACCTCGCATCGCGACCTAGCCCGTGCCGAGCGGCGCAGCTCGTAGCAGGCGGCACGCCATGTCGTTCACCGCTCAGGTAAAAGACGAGCTCTCACGCGTGGAGGGTAGCTGCCCCCTGTGCGCCTACGCCGAGCTGTCGGCCATCGTGCGTATCTGCGGCACCCTCTCGTATCGAGGCCCCGGCCGCTATGCCATTCGCGTCTCGACCGAGACCGGGGCTGTGGCGCGCACGATGATCAAGCTGACCCACGAGCTTTTCGGCCTCGAGACGCCGCTTACCGTGCGCCACTCCAACCTGCACAAGACGCGCAACTACCTCATCGAGATACCCGAACAGGACGAGCTGGAGGCCGACCTGGTTCGCCTGGGCATCCTCGTTCCGGGGCGCGGGCTTGCGGAGGGCGTGCCCGTCCGCCTGCTGCAGCGGCGCTGCTGCCGCGCGGCCTTCGTCCGCGGCGCCTTCATGGCGGGAGGCTTCGTGGCCGACCCCCGCGGCGACTTCCATCTGGAGATTGCCGTCGAGGGCGAGACGTTTGCGCAGGACATCATCAAGCTCATCTCGGAGTTTGGCGTCAAGGCGCGCCTCAACCGCAGACGCGGGGCCTATGCCATCTACCTCAAGAGCTTCGACGACGTGGTCAAGATGCTCGCAGGCATCGGTGCGGTGCGCTCAGCTCGGGCCATTGCGGGCGTGCGCCACGTCAAGTCGCTCAAGAACGACGTGAACCGCCTTGTCAACGCCGAGACGGCCAACCTCAGGCGCACGACGCATGCGGCGGGCACCCAGATGGCGCTCATCGACGACGCTGAGCGGTTGATCGGCCTTCGCCAACTACCGCCTGCCGTTCGCGAATTTTGCGAGCTGCGCCGCGAGAACCCCGAGCTGTCGCTTGCGGAGCTGGGCGCGCTGGCATCGCCGCCAACCAAAAAATCGGGCATGTACCATAGGCTTTTGCGTTTGCGCACGCTCGTGGACGAGGCGCAGAAGAACGAATAGAAGCCCGTTCGTCTTGCGTTTGATTGAGCCCCAAGCTACCAAACACGGAATAATTTGAATACGTCGGGGACTTTGCTCCGCCAATGGGTTGCGTTTCGGTGTAGACTGCCTCCAGTATGTTGGTTAAGGCCTGTCTCGGGGAACGGCCTCGAGGGGCCTCGCGAAAGGAGAAAGTATGGCAGTTAAGGTTGCTATCAACGGCTTTGGTCGCATCGGTCGCCTGGCTTTCCGTCAGATGTTTGGTCATGAGGGCTCCGAGATCGTCGCTATCAACGACCTCACCTCCCCCTCGATGCTTGCTCACCTTCTGAAGTATGACTCCTCCCAGGGCAACTATGCTCGCAACCACACCGTCGTGGCTGGCGAGGACTACATTGAGGTCGACGGCAAGAAGATCACCATCTACGCCAAGGCCAACGCGGCAGAGCTCCCGTGGGGCGAGCTCGACGTCGACGTCGTGCTGGAGTGCACCGGTTTCTACACCAGCAAGGCCAAGGCCCAGGCTCA
>CACXFC010000010.1 GCA_902766835.1 uncultured Coriobacteriaceae bacterium
AGATCGACCGCCGCTATCGCGAGAGCTTCCCCCACGACAAGGAGAACTGGGCCGAGATCCTCTCCCAGAACGCGATCCTGTGGGACGGCGTGGCCCGCATGGCCAACCTCTCCGTCATCTTCTCGCACGCCGTCAACGGCGTGTCCGAGCTGCACACGGGCATCATTAAGGAGACGGTCCTCAAGGGCTTCTACGACATCACGCCGGAGAAGTTCAACAACAAGACCAACGGCGTGAGCCATCGTCGTTTCCTGGGCAACGCCAACCCGCCCTACGCCAAGCTCATCACCGAGGCCATCGGCGACGAGTGGCTCGACGACGCGTCCGAGCTCGAGCGTCTCGTCAAGTTCGAGAGCGACCCCAGCTTCCTGGATGCCTTCGACGAGGTCAAGCTTTGGGACAAGCAGCGTCTGGCCGAGTACATCAAGCGCACCACGGGCGTCGTCCTGGACACGCACATGATCTTCGACGTGCAGGTCAAGCGCTTCCACGCATACAAGCGCCAGCTGCTCAACGCCTTCAAGATCATGGACATCTACAACCGGATCCTGTCTGACCCGAACTACAACCCGACGCCCACGGCGTTCATCTTCTCCGGCAAGGCCGCACAGAGCTACACCTTCGCCAAGGAAGTCATTCGCCTGATCAACTCCATCGCCGAGGCGATCAACAGCGACTCGCGCGTCAACGACAAGATTAAGGTCGCCTTTGTGCCCAACTTCGCGGTCTCCAACGCCGAGCTCATCTACCCGGCCACCGAGATCTCCGAGCAGATCAGCTGGGCCGGCTCCGAGGCCTCTGGCACCTCCAACATGAAGCTCATGATGAACGGCGCCATCACGCTGGGCACCTACGACGGCGCCAACGTTGAGATCTGCGACCTGGTGGGCGACGAGAACATCAAGATTTTCGGTCTGCGCACCGAGGAGGTCGACGCCCTGCGTGCCAGCGGCAGCTACTACGCTTGGGACGTCTACAACGCCGACCGCGGCCGCATCGGTCGCGTGGTCGACGAGCTGACCGACGGTACCCTCGCGCACCTGTCGGGCAACTTCGAGCTCATTCGCGATGAGCTTATGACCAACAACGACCACGATCTGGTCCTGAAGGACTTCTATTCGTACGTCGAGGCATGGAGCGAGCTGACCAACAGCTACGCCGACCGCCGCGCTTGGAACAAGTCCGCCATTCACAATACAGCTCGGTCGGGTTATTTCTCCAGTGACCGAACCATCGGTGAGTATGCGGATGACGTTTGGCATATTGGTAAGTGATCTGCAGGTTAGAACGAAAGGAGAGTTCTACATGAGCAAGAAGGAATTGCTAGCAATGCTTCTTGCCGGCGGGCAGGGAAGCCGACTCTACGACCTGACCAAGGACGTAGCCAAGCCGGCGGTGTCGTTTGGTGGCAAGTACCGCATCATCGACTTCCCCCTCTCGAACTGCGCCAACTCGGGCATCACCGCAGTGGGTGTCCTGACGCAGTACCGGCCGTATCTGCTTCACTCCTACCTGGGCACGGGTTCCGCTTGGAACATGGAGGATGGCGTTGCCATCTTGCCCCCGTATGCCACCCAGACCGGTGGTGCGTGGTACGCTGGCACGGCTGACGCCGTGACCCAGAACCTCGGCTACATCGAGATGAACGACCCGGATTACGTGATCATCCTTTCGGGCGACGCACTGTGCCGCATGGACTACGCGGACATGCTCGCCACCCACAAGGCAAACAACGCCGAGCTGACCATCGCCGTCATGCCGGTGCCTTGGGAGGACGCTTCTCGCTTCGGCCTGCTCGTTGCTGACGAGACCGGCCGCATCACCGAGTTCCAGGAGAAGCCGCCCGTACCCAAGAGCAACCTTGCCTCCATGGGTATCTACATCTTCAACACCGACCTGCTCATCAACGAGCTGCGCCTCGACGATGCCAACCCCGAGTCGAGCCACGACTTCGGCGGCGACATCATCCCCAAGCTCCTCGCTGACGGCCGTCGTCTGTACACCTACAAGTTCGAGGGCTTCTGGCGTGACGTGGGCACCATCGCCTCCTTCCACGAAACCTCGATGGA
>CACXFC010000011.1 GCA_902766835.1 uncultured Coriobacteriaceae bacterium
GTGGGCGACACCGTCCAGGTGAAGGTCATGGAGATCGACCTCGACCGTCGTCGCATCTCCCTGTCCATGAAGGCCGCTGCCGAGACGCTGGGCGTTGAGGTTGAGGTCAAGCCGATGGACAAGCCCGAGGACGAGGCTGAGGCCGAGGAGGCTCCCGTAGAGGAGTAACCTCACGCCACATAGGCTGTAACAGCAAGCGGGGTTGCCAGAAATGGTGGCCCCGCTTTCCTTGTGGCGAAATTAAGGGAGTGTGCCAATGGGAAGGCTTCCCATTGGCGCGCATTTGCGAACACTTTGCGTCATTCCCGTGACAATGTGGAATCACCGCCACGGCAGCCTCAATATTGGGCAAGATGTTGCGCATAGGTCTGACTGCAACATGACAGCTTGAACGCGAATTACAGGTGATGAAATGTCCAATCAAACGCTATCTGACCGCCTGGCAAACTGGATGCGCGGCCGCAACGGGGCCGACGAGCTTGGTAACGCGGTCGTTGCCCTTTCGGTCATCATGCTTCTTATCAACCTCTTCGCACATACGCGCGTGCTGAGCCTCATTGCGCTCGTGTTGGCCATCTATGCCTGCTGGCGCATGTCCTCAACGGCGGTGGCGCAGCGCCAGGCCGAGAACCGTGCCTTCCTGAAGGCCATCGGCCCCGCCGCAAACCTCATCCGCAACCCGCGCGAGACCGTGCAGGAGCAGCACGACTTCAAGCACCTCACCTGCCCTGAGTGTGGCCAGCAGATGCGTGTTCCGCGCGGCAAGGGCAAGATGCGCGTGACGTGCCCCAAGTGCCACAGCAAGTTCGAAGCCAACTCATAACAGAGAGCTGTGTATACGGTCTTCTTGGCGGGCGGCATTGGCTCGGGCAAGTCGACGGCGGCGCGCGAGCTCGAGCGGCTCGGCGCCTGCCGCATTGACCTCGACCAGCTGTCTCGCGAGGTGCTTGAGCCCGGCTCACCCATCCTCCCTGCCATACAGGACGCCTTTGGCGCCGACCTCGTTGACCCACAGACGGGTGTGCTCAACCGCGGCCTTCTGGCCCAGCGTGCCTTTGCCACAAAGGCGGATGCCGCGCGCCTTGAGGCCATCGAGCTTCCTGCCATAGGCAATCTGCTCCGCCAGCGCTTACAGGAGCTTGAGGGTGCGTCACCTGCGCCCGCACTCTGCGTGGTGGAGGTGCCGCTGCTCGACCGTATGGTTCCCATGCGCGAGCTGGCCGACGAGGTCGTGCTCGTCGACTGCCCTCGTGCCATCCGGCGCGTACGGGCGATTGACCGTGGCATGACGGGGGAGGACTTCGACGCCCGCGTGGCCAACCAACCCACCGACGAATGGCTGCGCGCGCACGCAACCACCGTCATTTCCAACTTGGGTACGGCAGGTCAGCTCTGCCAGCAGGTGCGCAGATGGTACGAAGAACGTTTGGGGAAGGAGGGGCAATGAGCGAGCGCGTGCGGTTCTGGCGCTGGTATCGTACGGTGCCTATCTTCTCCATGGCTGTTGTGGCCGCGATCTGCCTGGGCGTGGTGAGCGTGCCATCCGTGCTGCTGCGTCACTTCCTCTACCCGGTGCATCACGAGCAGACCATCGTCGATGCCTCGGCGCGCCATGGGCTCGATCCGCTTTTGGTGTGCGCGGTTATCAAGTGCGAGTCAAACTGGTCCGAGCAGGCGGTCTCCGATGCTGGCGCTATCGGCCTGATGCAGATGATGCCGTCCACCTCTATGGAGCTCGCGCAGAACGGCTATGTTGACGCCAGTGTTTACGACCCTTCAAACCTGGGTGACCCTGCCACCAACATCGAATATGGCTGCGCGTACCTGCAGTGGCTCCAGCAGCAGCTGAGCTCCACCGACGAGGTCATCGCGGCATACAACGCTGGCCCTGGGTCTGTCACCACATGGTTAGAGGGCGGCGGGAACATCGCTGACGTCATCAGCTTTCCCGAAACCGCCCTCTACCTCAAACGCGTGAATGAAACCTACGCGCGCTACCAGCAGCTTTACGACTCGACGCTCAACGAGCGATAAACGCCCATCACCACGTCGTCACCATTCATGCCAAACAGCACCGCCATCAGCGGACGTGCGGAGTAGAGCACGCCCGCGTCCATGCAGGCCACCGCTGCGGCGAGGGTCTTCTCGCCGTCGGTGCGCACGCAACCCAGAGGAATGCCCTCGCGAGCCAGCAGCGCATCAGCCTGCTCCTCGCTAGGACGCTCGAGGTTGGGCTGCGACGACAGCAGGTCGTCGAGCTCCTCGCGGGCCTGGCTGGCCATCTCGGTGTCCCAGTTCATGGCACGCACATAGCACGCTGCGGCCAGATCCTCGCGGCCAAGTTTCCACTGCATGTAGGCAAGACGGTAATGGCAGATGGCGGCGTCGCGCGGGGTCACGGCGTGGCGCAGGGCCTCGATGATGAGGTCGGCGGCCTCGTAGATGCGCGACTCGGCCTCCAGGATACGCACCTTGCGCATGGTGGCGTAGGTGGAGGTAGGGGCCAGGCGCAGGCAGACGTTGGCGTGTGCGAGCGCCTCCTCGTTGCGCTCCAGCATGCCCAGCGCGATGGACGCGTTGCTGTGCGCGTTGAAGTAGGAGTCGGGAACGAGCTTGATCTGACGGCCGCCCTCGTCAATGGTGGCGTTGTGATGGATGCGCTCCGAGACCGAGCCGAAGTAGCGGTAGACATAGGTCTCGTCATCGAGGTAGACGCCCATGTCGTCGATGGGGGCAAGTGCGGCCTCCAGGACCTTGACGGCTGCCTCAGGGTCCTCGTGCCCATCGCTGTCGTCGAGCAGGGCCTGCGCGCGCTCCACGGCGCGGTCGAGCGCGGAGCCGTCAATGAACAGCGTGGCCAGCGACTGCAGGTCCTCGTGGTCCGCCTTGCCCTCAATCAGTGCCTGCATGGTGCGGTTGCAAGCTTCGGCAACGGTGATGTCGGTTGCGGCGTCGCGGGCAGCCTTGAGCGCCGACACGGCCTGCTCGGTGGAGCTGCCCAGCTGGTTGCGCACCTCATGCCATGCGCTGATGCGGATGGCGTTCTCGTTGATACCCAGGTCGGAGATGCGCTTTGCGTTGCAGGTCTGAGCGATGGCCTCGGTGGCCGGGCGGTCGTCGAGCTCGGGGAAGGTGGTGGCGCCGGCAGGCATGGCCTCGGGGCTGTCCAGCGACACGAAGGGCTCAACCGGGGCAAACCAGCCGCCCTCAAACGTTGCGCGGATGCGGTTGTCGGTGGGGAAGCCCTTCTCGATGGCCGTGCCGCTGGCCACATCGCACATCGTCTTCAGGATGGAGCGGTCGATGTCGAGGGAGACCAGCGTCTCGCTGCTCTCGTGCTCGTAGCAGTTGACCACGACGCGCTTGACCTTGTTCGAGGCGGCAAAGGCATGGGAGGCCAGCATGGTGGCCAAGCGGAAGGCGTAGGCGCGGGCCAGAGCGCTCTGACGGTTGGCGCTGGCGGTGAAGATGGCCATGCAGCGCGGGCGCGGAGCCTCGACGCCAATGACTACCAGGCCCTCCGCCACGTTGGAGCGCACCTGATGGACGACGCGGAAGGGCGTGCGCAGGCACTCTGCAGCGTTGCTGACGCTGGAGCGCACGACCCATTCCTCGGGCGTGTCCTGTGCATCCTCGTTGTGGTAGCAGACGCGCAGGCCCTCCTTGGTGAGGTTGCCGCGCTCGATGGTCTGGTTGCACATGTTGCGCATCAGCTGCAGGCCGGCCTGCTCTGCCTCGGGGGCCTCCACGTCGTAGGTCTTCACCTCGGGAAGGTCCTGGTTGACGCCCAGGGCAGCCTCGGCGGTGATGAGCATGTCGTACTGCTCGTCGGTGAGCTCGTCGGTGTTCATGCGGAGCCAGAAGTGGTCGGTGCGGCTGAGCTTGCCGCCGCCGCAGGCAGGGGCATCGGTCCAGTCCATGACGCCAGCCGCCTGGAGCATGCTTGCCAGGTGGCGCTTCTGCAAGGTGGCGCCGGGCACCAGTTCGTGGCGCACGAGGTCGCGCATGGTGGCAAATACGTCGTTCGAACGATAAATGAGGTGCGCGACGTCGTCGGCCGAGCCGTCCTGGGAGCCGGTGGCCGCCGCAGGCTGCGCGGGTACGCTCGGCTGCGCAGTGCCACCGAGCGGCATCGACGAGACGACGCGGGCGTCGTCCGAAATCGTACCGGAACGTGCCTGCGTGCCCGAGTCGCCCTTGATCTGCGAGATGATGATGAAGATGCCTCCCACGACCGACGCGATGGTAAAGGGCAGCAGGAAGAGGATGGAGGCATCGCCGTCAAGGCAGATTGAGATGGTGGCGATGCACAGCAGAAGGCCGAAGAGCGCAAGTATTGCGCCCAGAATGATGAGAATCACGCGCACCGCAGTGCCTCCGCGGGTGGCGCGGCCAGTTGCTCGGTTGAAGGGGCTTGATGTCATAGGGGCTCCAAACATGCTTGTTGCCAGTTGTGCCTTATCATTCTACTGCGAGGGTCGGACGAATGCTTGTATAGATGCCGTCGGCGCCGCGTATTTAGGCCAATCGATGGGTGTGTGGTAGTACACTAGTTCCTATCGAACAAAGGAGAACGATGCCAGACAACACCTATCAGCATTTTGGTGGAGAACTCAAGCGCTTTGGTCGCACCACGGGCGATACGCGCCTTGAGGTGGTGAGCCCCTACGAGCCGGCAGGTGATCAGCCCCAAGCCATAGCCAAGCTTGCAAAGGGCGTGGAAGACGGCCTGCGCTACCAGACGCTTCTGGGCGTGACGGGCTCGGGCAAGACCTTCACCATGGCCAAGACCATCGAGGCCGTGCAGCGTCCCACGCTCATCATGGAGCCCAACAAGACGCTTGCGGCGCAGGTTGCCAGCGAGATGAAGGAGCTCTTTCCCAACAACGCGGTGGTCTACTTCGTCAGCTACTACGACTACTACCAGCCCGAGGCCTACGTCCCGCA
>CACXFC010000012.1 GCA_902766835.1 uncultured Coriobacteriaceae bacterium
CCCGGAGGAGTTCCGGAATCAGTCCCTTGGATTGGTGGCCTAGTGGGCTGGTATTATTGGCGTCCAAGTTTTGGGGCGCAGTTCATTTTCAGGGGCAGGGGCGACACAATTGCACCTCGGTTTGTACATATCGGCTACGATGGAGCCTAACAGGCCAGACGTTAGGAATCCCATGAGCGACCAGAGCTACACCGACGAGCACCGCCGCTACCTCAAGCTGCTTGCACGGCAGTTCCCCACCACGCAGACGGTGTTCACCGAGATCATCAACCTCGAGGCCATCCTCAACCTGCCCAAGGGCACCGAGCACTTCATGAGCGACGTCCACGGCGAGTACCTCGCCTTCGACCACATCCTCAACAACTGCTCGGGCGTCGTGCGCGAGCACGTGGAGGCCACCTTCGGCGACGAGCTGGACGACTGGGCCAAAGACGAGCTGTGCACCCTCATCTACTACCCCAGCGAGAAGCTCGCGCAGATCCGCGCCAACCACATGAACCTGCCGCAGTGGTACTGGACGACGCTCATGCGCCTCGTGCGCCTGGCGCGCCTGCTCTCGGGCCTCTACACCCGCTCCAAGGTGCGCAAAGCCCTTCCCGAGGCCTATGCCTACATCATCGACGAGCTGCTGCGCGCCTCCGGCCAGGGCGAGCGCAGCCGCCACGAGTACCACAAGCGCATCATCGACACCATCGTGGAGACCGGCGCGGGCGACGACTTCATCTGCTCGCTGGCGGCGCTCATCAAGCGCCTGGCCGTCGACCACCTGCACCTGGTGGGCGACGTGTACGACCGCGGCCCGCACGCCGACCGCATCATGGATGACCTCATGGCACACCACTCGGTGGACATCCAGTGGGGCAACCACGACATCGCCTGGATGGGCGCGGCCGCGGGATCTGAGGCCTGCATCGCCTCGGTGGTGCGCACGCAGATACGCTACAACACGCTGGCCATGGTGGAGAGCGCCTACGGCATCTCGCTGCGCCGCCTCGCGCTCTTCGCCGAGCGCACCTACCGCGCCGACGACGTCATCAGCCCGCTGGAGAAGGCCATCTCGGTCATCCTCTTCAAGGTGGAGGGCCAGCTCATCGCGCGCCACCCCAACTACCACATGGACGATCGCCTACTTCTGGGCGCGCTCGACCTCGTGCGCGGAACGGTGCGGGTGGGCGAGCGGGACCTGCCGCTGCGCACCTGCGACTTCCCCACCGTGGACCCGAAGGACCCCTACACCCTCACCGCCGAGGAGCAGCACGTCATGAACGGCCTGGTGAGCGCCTTCCGCGAGTCGGACCGCCTGCGCCGCCACGTGGCCTTCCTCTACGAGAAGGGCTCGGTCTACCTCGTGCGCAACGGCAACCTACTCTTCCACGGCTGCGTGCCGCTGGAGGAGGACGGCAGCCTCACCGAGGTCGTGGGCGAGGGCGTGGCCTACCGCGGCCGCTCGTACCTCGACTTCTGCGACCGCGTGGCACGCCGCGCCTGGCACCGCGGCGACCAGCGCGCCCTCGACTGGATGTGGTACCTGTGGTGCGGACGGCGCTCTCCCCTCTCGGGCCGCGTGACCAAGACCTTCGAGCGCACCTTCGTGGACGACCGCAGCGCCTGGGACGAGCCGCAGGACCCCTACTTCAGCCTCACCGACGACCCGGCCATCTGCGAGATGATCCTCGCCGACTTTGGCCTTGAGGGGCCACACTGCCACATCGTCAACGGCCACAAGCCCGTGCGCGAGCGCGAGGGCGAGAGCCCCATCAAGGGCGACGCGCGCCGACTGGTGGTGGACGGCGGCTTCTGCGAGGCGTACCACAAGACCACCGGCATCGCCGGCTACACCCTCATCGCCGGCACCGACGGCATGCGCATCAAGGCGCACCGCCCCTTCCTCTCGGTGGAGGCGGCGCTGGCGGCAAACGCCGACATCCTGAGCAACACCACGGTGATCGAACGCGAGGAGCCGCGCCTACGCATCGAGAGCACCGACACCGGCCGCAAGCTCAGGCGCCAGATTGCCGACCTGCGCGAGCTGCTCGACGCCTACCGTGACGGCACCATCAAGGAACGCGAAGCGTAACGCACACGAGCGTCTTGCCTGCCGCAACTAAGGGACACGCCCTTTTTTGCCCCGCGGGTCAAAAAAGGGCGTGTCCCTTAGTTGCTCGTATGTCGCCCGGAAAGCCCTACGCCTGCGGCATCACGGGGGCGAAGCCATCGTCGCGGGTGAGGATGTTCATGAACTCCTCGCCGGTGATGGTCTCCTTCTTCTGCAGGTAGTGCGCGATCTCGTGCAGCTTGAAGCGGTTGTCGCGCAGGGTGCGCAGGGCCGTCTGATGGCCCTCCTCCACCAGCGCCTGAACTTCGGCGTCAACCTGCTGCGCGGTGCCCTCGGAGCACGTGAGCGTGGCACCGCCGCCCAGGTAGCGGTTCTGGGTCTCGCCCAGCGCCATCATGCCAAAGCGGTCGGACATGCCCAGCTGCGTGACCATGGCGCGCGCGATCTTGGTGGCGCGCTCGATGTC
>CACXFC010000013.1 GCA_902766835.1 uncultured Coriobacteriaceae bacterium
ATGCGCGACCTGGCCACCGACGTGGCGTCGGTGGCCAGACTGAAGGCCTGCCCCTTGACTCATCTTTAGGGTCAGGGCGTGTCCCTTAATTGCCCCGAAAAGTTGCGCGCGTGCACGGGGGCGTTCTGGGGCCAACTCTCCGTCTTTGTCCATCCTGTTACGCCTTGCGCAGAACCCTCAGCTAGTCGCATACACTGGTAGGCACGATAGAGGCGCGGAAACGATGATTCGTGCGCAAGCCGGCAGGCGTTTGAGCGTGCGAGGAGGCTTAATCCGCCGAACTCTTCGTGCGGGCACGCACGAGGGGTGGGTCTGCGGGAAATACCCGCAGGACTGTCTGTTGGCTGGCTGCCAACGGGTGCGCTATCCTGACGCGAGCCATCGCAGCGGGAGCATCCCAGGCAGATGGCAAGTCGGGAGGCATCGTGGCAGAAAAGACGCCATTTGTAACACAAGCACAGGTAGAGGCAATCGCCTCCCAATACTCCACGCCATACCTCGCACTCATCTCCATCCTGCAGGAATGCGGCTGCGGCGTGGATGGATCCATGCAGCTCGTCTGTTGCGCCGAGACACCGGCTGACTACTTTGCCACCCTCGATGACCTTCCCGTGGGGCAACGTCTTAAGCAGGCGCGTCCTTAAGGGCGCGCTCCCGCAGGGGAGCAAAATGGCGGGCAAGGCGGGCAGGCCCCTTCTTTGCCCCAGACCGCAAATGCGAGCAATCCTTACAAGAAGGAGCACATTATGAGCAACGTACGCAATCTCACCGGTTCGATTGTCGCCATCGTCACTCCCTTCAAGGAGAACGGCGACGTCGACTTCGAGGCGCTTGACCGCCTCGTCGACTTCCACCTGGCCAACGGCACCGACGGCATCTTGGTGCTGGGCACCACGGGCGAGAGCTCGACGATGACCGACGCCGAGGACGTGGCTGTGGCGCAGCACGTGGTCAACCGCGTGAATGGTGCCATCCCCATCATTGGCGGCGCGGGTTCCAACGCCACGCACGAGAGTCTGGCCAAGGCCAAGAGCCTGCAGATGATCGGCGTCGACGCGCTGCTGCTCATCACCCCGTACTACAACAAGTCCAATGAGGAGGGCATCTATCGCCACTTCCTCGACGTGCTTGACGCTACCGAGATCCCCTCGATCCTGTACAACATCCCCGGCCGCACCGGCTGCTCCATCAGCGAGCGCAACGTGGTGCGCCTGGCCCAGCATCCCAACGTGATGGGCATCAAGGAGGCCTCGGGCTCCATCAGCTATGCCACGACTGTGGCCCAGTACCTCTCCGACGACTTCCGCATGTACTCGGGCAACGACGACATGGTGGTGCCCATCCTCTCGCTGGGCGGCTCGGGCGTCATCAGCGTGTGGGCAAACATTCGCCCGCAGCAGGTGCACGACATGGTGGACAAGTACCTCAACCACGACTATCAGGGTGCCCTCAAAATCCAGCTCGACGAGCTGGAGCTGATCCATGCGCTGTTCTGCGAGGTCAACCCCATTCCGGTGAAGGCCGCCCTTGCCAAGATGGGCCTCATCACCGAGTCTTACCGCCAGCCGCTGTGGCCCATGGCCGACGCCACGCGCCAGCGCCTCTACGACGCCATGGAAGGGGTTGGTCTCATTGACTAGCGAGCTCACGACGGTCGTCATTGTGGGCGGCGGGCGCATGGGCACCCTCATTGGCCACGCGCTTTCTGCCGACGGTGGCTTTGAGGTCATGGGCACCTACGACATCGACAACATAGACGAGCTGGACGAGAACGCCTCCGCAGCCGACCTGGTGGTGGACTTCTCGAACAAGGCGGCGCTTTCGCATGTGGTGGCTTATGTGCAAAGGACGCACGCCACACTGGTGAGCGGCACGACGGGCTATGACGCGGGCGAGCAGGAGCAGATTCGCGCGCTAGGCGCGGTGGCTCCGGTCATCTGGAGCGGCAACTACTCGCTGGGCATCGCGGCGCTGCGCCATGCCACATTGCTGGTGTCCGACGCGCTGGGCGGCTGGGACGTCGAAATCGTGGAAACACATCACAACCAGAAGGCCGACGCTCCCTCGGGGACGGCCGAGATGCTGCGTGCCTGCGTCGACCCGACGGGCGAGGTGCCTGTGGCCTATGGTCGTCAGGGCATGGTCGGCGCTCGTCCCCAGCGCGAGATTGGCATGCATGCCCTGCGCGGCGGTACCGTGGCCGGCCTGCACGAGGTGCACTTCTTTGGCCAGGACGAAGAGCTCTGCCTCACCCATCGCGCCACCAGCCGCCAGATCTTCGTCAACGGCGCGGTGGCTGCCGCCAAGCGCCTTCTGCAGCGCGAGCCTGGGTTCTACACCTTCGACGAGCTTATGTTTGAGTAGCGCCTGGTGGATATAATCCGGACGATTCGTATACGGTGCCCCCGTCGCGACAGTGAACTGCGCCCCAAAACTTGGACGCCAATAATACCAGCCCACTAGGCCACCAATCCAAGGGACTGATTCCGGAACTCCTCCGGG
>CACXFC010000014.1 GCA_902766835.1 uncultured Coriobacteriaceae bacterium
AGAAACGCCATCACCGCCTGCAGCAGCTGCATGCTGCCGGTCTGCACCACCGTGCCGGTAAGCAGGTAGTTCAGCTTGGGCGTGAGCATGCCCACCAGTGTGATGGCTGCGGCCGCCAGGCCAAAGTTCACCAGATCGCGGATCGTGACGCAATTGCCCATATAGGTGAGCAGGTCGTTCAGGTCCATCGCGCGCATGGGAAGCGGACGGTAGAAGCACAGGGCCTCTTCGGTAATCTGACGCTCCTCGGAGGCGCCAATGTGCACGTTCCTGCCGCTCTTGGGGTCCACGTAGGCGTAGCCGCCCATCTCTTGGGGCAGCATCGAAATCACGGTGCCGTCTTTGAGCGAGCCGATCATGGGGCCCATGGCGTCGGTGCGCCAGCCGGGCTTCAGGCGCACCTCGCGGTACAGCACGCCGGTGGAGCTCAGCAGGAAGTCAAGGCGGTCCTGCAGGCCGCTGATGTTGGCCGGGACCTCGCGCTCCTTCACGCCCATGTGCTTCAGCAGGCGGCTCACCGCGTCGCTGACGTCGGCCTCCTTGCGCAGCGTGCTGCCAATGCGCTCTCCGGTCACGGAGCGCGCGATGTTCTCGAACGAGTCGCTGAGGAGCTCGCGCTCGTGCTTCTTGCGGTACTCGATCTGATCGTCAAACCAACCCACGAACGTCCTCCTTCCCTACTCGTTGCTCACGAGGCTCGTGTACATGCCGTTTTTCGCGAACAGCTCGTCATGCGTGCCGCGCTCCACCACCTGCCCGTGGTCCAGCACGATGATCTCGTCGCAGTCGCGGATGGTGGAGAGGCGGTGCGCGATGATGATGCACGTGATGCCGCGCTCGTTGATGGACTTGATGACCTCGTGCTCGGTGCGTGCGTCCAAGGCCGAGGTTGCCTCGTCCATGATGCAGATGGTGGGGTCCTGGGCCAGTGCGCGGGCAATCTCCAGGCGCTGGCGCTGGCCGCCGGAGAGGTCGCGGCCGCCGTCGAGCAGCTTGTGGTTGAAGGCGCCGTCGCGCAGCAGGATGTCGTCGTAGATGCCGGCGTCGCGCGCGGCCAGAATCACCTCGAAGTCCTCGATGGAGTCGTCCCACATCTTGATGTTCTGCGAGATGGAGTCCTCGAACAGGGTAATGTCCTGGTCGATGACGGAGACCGAGCCGGTGAAGACGTCGCGGTCGATCTGGTCCAGCGGGGTGCCACCGAAGGTGACCGTTCCGCTCCACGGCTGGTAGAGGCCGCTGATGAGCTTGGCGATGGTCGACTTGCCACATCCCGTGCGCCCCACCAGCGCCACCTTCTGCCCGGGCTTCACGCTCATGGAGAAGTTGGAGATGTTGGGCTTGCCCAGGCGCGAGTAGCCGAAGGTCACGTCGGTCAGCTCCACGGCGCCCGAGAGCTTCTGGTACTCCCCCGTCTTGGGGCGCAGGTTGAAGCTGGGGTCCTCGCGGTAGCTCATGACGTCGTCCACGCGCTCCATCTGCGTGGTCATCTCCTGCAGCGACTGCCCCGCCGCAATGAGCGAGGTGGCCGGCTGCATGAACGAGCCGAGGAAGCTCTGGAACGCCATGATCGTACCCACGGTGAAGCGGCCCTGGAGCACGAGCATCACGCCCAGCCCCAGCACGGCCATGTTGGCGATGCTGGTGATGGCCGAGGGGATGCTGCCGAGCAGCATGTTGAGGCGGCCGAACTGCACGTTCTGGCTGTTCACGCTGGCCTGGTATCCCGCCCAGCGCCCGAAGAAGCCGTTCTCCGCGCCGCTGGACTTGATGGTCTCGATCATGGAGATGCCGCTCATGGTGGCCGAGCTCAGCTTTGCGGCGTCGCGCTGCTGCACGCGCGTGATGTTGACGCGCTTGGCCGTGACCGCCGCCGAGACCGCCATGTTGATGAAGATGGCGCCGATGCCCACCAGCGACAGCAGCGGGCTGTAGCGCACCATCACCACCAGGTAGAACACCATCATCAGCGCCTGCAGCACCAGCGGCGCGAAGGTGTTGACCAGCGTGCCCGCGATGGAGGCGTTGGTAGCCTGGCGGTCGGCGATGTCGGCCGAGAGGCGCTGGTTGAAGAACTGCATGGGCAGGCGCAGCACCTTCCACAAATACGACGAGCTGCCGTAGGCCGCGAGCTTGCCCTGGATGCGCAGCGAGTAGATGGCCGAGATCCAGCTGACCACGATGGTGATGACCACCAGCGCGCTGAACATCACCATGAACGGGATGAGCCAGTCGGGGTTGCGCCCGGTGAGCAGGCGGTCGAGGAAGGTGCGGCTGAAGGCCGGGCTGATGATGCCCAGAAGCGAGGAGATGGTGGTGGTCAGCACGACGAAGGCCACCGCCACACCCGAGCCGCGCAGGCGCTCGCGCGCGTACGAGAAGGCCGACTTGGGCTTGCCCTCGGGTTTGAAGTCCTTGTCGGGCTCGAAGGTGATGCAAACGCCGGTGAACTCGCGGTCAAACTCCTCCCAGTCCACCGTCACGCGGCCGCGGGCGGGGTCGTTGAGCACGGCCTTCTTGCCCTTGAAGCCGCACAGCACCACGAAGTGGTTGAAGCCCCAGTGGATGATGCAGGGGAACGGGCCCTCCTGCTGCAGGTCCTCGGGCTCCACGCGCCAGGCGTCGGCCTTCATGCCGTAGCTGCGCGCCGCCAGCATGATGTTGCGTGCGTTGGCGCCGTTCATCGAGACGCCGCAGTCCACGCGCGCCTGCTCCAGCGGGATGAACTTGCGGTAGTAGTGCATGATCATGGTAAGCGAGGCGGCGCCGCACTCCAGGGCCTCCATCTGCATGACCACCGGGACGTCTGCCACGCCCTTGGTCTGCGGCTTGGGGACCTTGTTGCCGATGCCGAACAGGTTGCCGAACATGGGCGGCCTCCTACTTCAGCAGCAGCTCGATGGGCTGCAGGCTCTCGGTGACCACGGTTCCGGTGTAGACGTCGTCGGGCAGATCGGTTGCCTCCACCGGCACCTCCACGATCATGTCGCCCAGCTTGAGGCCGCCGGCCACGCGCATGAAGATGTTGGTGTTCTCGGAGACGACCACCACGTCGGCGTCGGTGCCACGCGTGAGGGCGTAGGGCTTGTCGTTTATGGTGACCACGCCCTGCTTCATGACGTCCTGCATGATGCCGTAGGGGACGTAGGCCACGGCCTGGCCGCCCGACGAGCGCACGGCCAGCTTGACGGTGGTGTCGATGCGGCCGTAGATGCCCCACAGGATGGCGCCGATGAGCAGCACGATCACCGACGCCAGCACCAGCCAGACGCCCGGCGAGGTAACGCGCAGGTAGTCGTTGAGTGCCTCCGGCGACTCGATGGCCTCGAGGCTCTTTTCGCGGAAGAGTCCGCTCTTTCCCTGTTCTGCCACGGTGGCTCCTTGCATTTCATGCCGCA
>CACXFC010000015.1 GCA_902766835.1 uncultured Coriobacteriaceae bacterium
AGACGCGCTAGCTTGAGGTGCTAGTGCCTACTCAAAGGGCGTGCGGGTTCAAGTCCCGCCTCCGACACCACGCAAGATCAGACGGGCTCCTTCGGGAGCCCGTCTTTTGGTATAGCTCGCCTTTGTCCTTGGCAGGAGGGGCTCGCATGGCACACCAGAACGAACTTGCCCGTACGGCCAAAATCATCGATCGTGGCGCATCCGCCATGCTCTCCAGCTTCCTTACGCTCACCGGCGACGCAGCGGTGTGCTTCGACGCCACGGGCACCATCCTTTTGGCCAACGAGCAGGCCCTGCGTATGCTGGCTCCTGCCGGCAACTTCTCCGTGCAGGAGGAGCTGGTGGGTGCCGATGTGCGTCAGCTGTTGCCGCCGGCAACCGCGTCGGACCCACAGGCACCCTTCTCCGTGGCAGAGCTTTCTGTGCCCACCAACGGCACGGCCGCGCGCCTGGTGCGCACGAGCTCCAACGGCACGCCCTACACCCTTGTGGTGCGCTGTGAGCGCGTGAGCGCCCCCTTTGAGGCCTATCTGCTGGTGGCACACCCCGAAGGCACAGAATCGGCTTCCATGGTGGAGCACGAGCGCCTGGTGGCCGAGCTCTCGCGTGCCAACCGGCGCCTGTCGGGCACGCTCGACATCGTGCTGGGCACACTTGACTCGCCCGACGTCAGCACGCTCTTCGAGCGCGTGCTGGAAAAGCTGCGCGAGACCATGGACGCCACGGGCACTATGGTCTATCTCGCCGAGGCCGACGGGTACCACCTGCGGGGCGCCAGCGCCTCTATGAGCGGCCAGAAGGTGCCGCGCTTTCTGCCGAGAGGCGACGCGCTGGTCTCGTCGGTCACGCGCAGCGAGAAGGCCCTGCGTCTGCGGGTTTTGCCCCTGCGAAGCGACGAGTTGCGCAAGGGGCGCGTCCGCCGGCGCGAGGTCCTAAACGAGGAGACGCGCGAGACCTATGAGGTGCGCAGCTCGCGGCTGGCGCCCTTCGCGAGCCTCATGGTGGTGCCGGTGCGCTTTGGCGGGCAGGTCATCGCCGTGATCGAGGTGGGCTGGCGCACCATCCGTGCCATCCCGCGCGACGACGCCGACCTGCTCGACGCGGTCACGCGCTATCTGGCGGTGCAGTTGGTGGGTGCCTTCAGCGCCCTGCGCACGCGCCGCCGCGACGAGCTTGCTACCAGCGCAAACAACGTGCGCGACGTGCTTGTGGCAGACCCGTTCGCAGAGCAGACGCGCCTCACGGTGCTTGCCATGGTGGAGGAGGACCTGGGCTGCCTGTGCGCGCCGCTCGACGGGCCCTCGTCCATCGAGGGGCACGAGATCGTGCACCTTCCCGTGACGCACGAGGAGATGGCGCTGCCCGCGGAGCTCATGGGCTTTGAGGACGGGGTGACGGCGCTTTTGCCCGAGAGCCCCCTGGGCACCTGGCTGCGCGAGCACGGCGAGCCGAGCCTGGGCGCCTTCGTCAGCGCAGGCACGCCCGACGGCATGCACCTGCGGTTCTTGGCGCTGCGCCACTCCGACGAGGAGCCCCTCGACGACCTGGAGCTGGGCTATCTGCGGCAGGTGGCCGACACGGTCAGCGCGGTCTCGTCGGGCAACAGCGGACGCAAGCGCGACCACCGCATCTCGCAGGCGCTGCAGCGCGGCATGCGCAGCGAGCTGCAGAAGGTGCGCGGCATCACGGCGCAGGGCATCTACTCCTCGGCCACCGAGGCGGCATTCGTGGGTGGCGACTTCTACGACCTGATCCGCCTGCCCAACCGGCGCGCCTGCGTGATCATGGGCGACGTGAGCGGCAAGGGCGTCGAGGCGGCCTCGGTCTCGGCGGCCGTGCGCACGGCCCTGGGCGCCTACTCGTGGGAGGGCCTGGCGCCGGCGCACATGGTGGAGCTGTTGAACGACTTTCTTTTGGGGTTCTCGCGCGTGGAGACCTTCGCCACGATGTTCGTGGGCATCGTCGACTTGGCGCGCGGGTCCATGGCGTACTGCTCGGCGGGCCATCCACCTGCGCTTATGCTGCGCGCAGACTCCGGCGAGCTGGAGTGGCTGGGCGAGCAGTCGGGCGTGGTGGGCGCCTTCCACGACATGCGCTACCACGACGGCCACATCGCGCTGGGCGAGGGCGACGTGCTGCTGCTGTACACCGACGGCACCACCGAGGCCCGCGCGCGGGACGGGCGCTTCTTCGGCGAGGAGGGCCTGCGCGACGCGGCCCTGCAGGAGATGGAGAAGGGCTACGACGGCCTGTTGGATAGGCTGCTTGGCGTGGTGGACGACTTCACCGGCAACAGCCTGGATGACGATGTGGCCATGGTGGCGCTGCGATTCGATGAGGTGGGCAAGAAATGACGAGCGAGGAACAGCTTTCGCGCGAGGAGGCGCTTGCCCAGCGCAACCGCGAGATCCGTTGGGTTCTCTGGCTTGTGCTGATCTTGAACCTGCTGGTGGCGGTGGCGAAGTTTGGCTACGGCACGTTGACCGGCTCGGTGTCGATGCGCGCCGATGGCGTGGCATCGCTGTTCGACACGGTTTCAAACCTGGTGGGGATCTTGGGCATGGCGCTGGCGGCGCGCCCGGCCGACGCCAACCATCCCTACGGGCACGCGAAGTTCGAGACCTACGCCTCGGCGGTCATTGGGCTCATGCTGCTGCTGGCGGCCTACAACGTGGGCAAGGACGCCTTCGTTGCCCTGACGACTGACGCGCGCCCCGTGCGCGTGGACGCAGGCAGCTACGTGGTGATGCTGGCCACGCTGGCCATAAACATCGCCGTGTCGTGCTACGAGCGGCGCCGCGGGGCCGAGCTGCACTCGGAGGTGCTGAGTGCCGATGCCCTGCACACGATGAGCGATGCGCTGGTTTCGGTGTCGGTTGTGGTGGCGCTCGTGCTGGTGCAGCTGGGGTTCACCAAGGCCGACGCGCTGTGCTCGTGCGTGGTGGCGGTGGCCATCCTCCACTCTGCATGGGAGGTGCTGGTGCAGGTCAACCGCACGCTTTCCGACGAGGCGCGCATCGACCCTGCCGAGGTGGAGGCAGAGGTGGTTCAGGTGGCTGGCGTGCGCGCGTGTCATAGGGTGCGGACGCGTGGCACCGAGGCCGAGGTGTATCTGGATCTGCATGTGCTGGTGGATCCGGCCATGCCCATTGCCGAGGCTCACGCGGTGGGGGAGCGGGTGGAACGCCTGCTGGCGGAGCGCTACCCTCAGGTGGTTGAGGTGATGGTTCATCTTGAGCCAGATACCGAAATCGAGCGTGCCGAGGCATAAGTTTTTGCCAGGCGAAGGGGTGTTGACGGGTCGGATGGGCGTTCACATCTCGTGCACATCATCTTTTTTCGGCTGCGATTGGGGTGTTGACCTGCATGTTCTTTGGTTTGGGGCACGTTGGGCAAAAATTGCTCAAAAAAGTTCTTGCATTCGGTTGGGGGTTTGCGTATATTAATTCCTGCACGCGGGCTTAGCGCAGTTGGTAGCGCGCAACCTTGCCAAGGTTGAGGTCGCGGGTTCGAA
>CACXFC010000016.1 GCA_902766835.1 uncultured Coriobacteriaceae bacterium
CGCATTCGAGCGCCTCCATTTGCATCACCACGGGGACTTTTGCGACCCCGTGGTGGATGGGATGCTTGACCTTGCTTTGCGCCACGGCCCTCTCTCCGGTTTGGCAATCGCTGCCCTAAGCGTTTACCTCACGTTGTTGGGGTTGACGTACCCATACTTCTGGGTCCCGCGGTCGAAGGCAAAGTACCAGCCGGCCTCGCGGTAGGTGCTGTGAACCAGGATGGGGTCGCCATTCTGATAGCCGATGCCCGGGATGATCGAGCCCTCGGGGCTGCGGCGGAAGGTCAGGCAAGCGCTGTCGTCCCAGCGGACCACGTTGCAGACCGTGCGCGTGACGAAGAGGGAGAGATCGTGGACGTAGTCGTAGCCATTGCCGCCGGCAACCTCACCGAGCTCCTGATCGTTCATTACCTTCTCGTTATCCATGGTTGTTCCTTTCTGTTGCAAACCTGCTTTGGTCATTACGGTACGCTGTTTGGCCATGCGAGCGGCTCTTGCTTTGTCGCCGTGTTTCCCGCTGGTTGCTATGTTATACGTAGCTCCCGTCAGTGCTGTCTCAAAAAAGAAGATATTATTTGAGTGTGATTGTTTCTTCCCACGTGCGTTGGTATGTGGGCGCCTAAGCTCTCTGGCGTTGGCCACACTTAGTTGGTTACGAAATAGATGGGGTGCACTTCCTTGATGCTCCCGTCTGGCTTTTCGACTTCAACCGTGCCAAAGACGCTCCATGCCAGCATGCCCGCCAGAAGAATCGCCGTTGCCAGCAGCACCAGCCATACCGAGGGCGTGGCAACGCGAATGTAGTCCTTAAGCTCCTCGGGAGAGTTGATTCGCTCAAGGCTCTCTTTTCTGAACTGCTCGTTCACGCTTGCATCCCCTCTCGATGACCGTGGGTGCACGTCACTCTGGTTGAGGACATGGTACCCCGTATGGCTCTGTCATATCTACGCGGATTCGGACAAAAAGCGTACGAATACGGCCGAAATTTGTCCGAAACCGCGTAGATATGGACCAGTCAGCACACGGCTGGCGTATCGTAGGGATATCAGCTTGTGACGGGAGGGGGTCCCATGCATCGCACGCGTTGGTACAAGGATGCCGTCTTCTATCAGATTTGGCCGCGAAGCTTTTGCGATGGCAACGGCGACGGCATTGGCGACCTGTGGGGCGTGCTGAGCAAGCTCGACTACATTGCCAGCCTTGGGGTAACGGGCATATGGTTCAGCCCGCTCTATCCCAGCCCGCAGGCAGACTATGGCTATGACATTGCCGACTATTACGACATCAATCCGGAATATGGGACGCTCGAGGTGTTCAAGCAGGTGTTGGACGGCGCACACAAACGTGGGCTGCGGGTGATCATGGACCTGGTGATCAACCATAGCTCTGACGAGTGCGCTTGGTTTGTGCAGAGTCGCTCATCGCGCGACAATCCCTATGCAGACTGGTACATCTGGCGTGACGGCAAGACCCTTGGTGCCCCGGAGGTTGGTGGTACGCCTCCCAACAACTGGGACAGCCTGTTTGAGGGGGACGCATGGGAGTATGAGCCCGCGCGTGACCAGTGGTACTTGCATATCTTTGCCAAGAAGCAGCCTGACCTCAACATGGATAACCCTGCCGTGCGTGCCGAAGTCGAGCGCATCATGCGCTTTTGGCTTGACATGGGGGTCGACGGGTTCCGCGAGGACGTCATCACGTACATAAGCAAGGTTCAGGGCCTTCCCGACGACATGCCGCTCAAACCCGCCGCGCGCGGTATGCGCTTCTATGACCATGGGCCTCACGTGCATGAGTATCTGCGGCAGTTCAAGCACAACGTGCTTGATGACTACGACTGCATGGCCGTGGGCGAGGCGCCCATGATTGACGCGGAAAAGGCGCTTGAGTACGCAGAGGAGGGGCCAGACCAAGAGCTTGACATGCTCTTCACCTTCCAGCACATGGGCGCAGACTGCCTGTTCACCGACTGGATTCCTCGTCCCTTTGACCTGCGTGCCTACAAGCGCGCGCTTGGCGCATGGCAGACGGGTCTGGCGGAGCGCGCCTGGAACTCGCTCTATATAGAGAACCACGATCATCCGCGCATCATCAGCCGCTATGGCAGCGAGGCATACCGCGTAGAAAGTGGCAAGTCGCTGGCCTGCAGCTATCTGTTCTTGCGTGGAACGCCCTTTGTCTACCAGGGTCAGGAGATTGGCATGGTCAACACGCACCTTGCGCGCGTGGAGGACTCGGCTGACGTCTCGACCTTCAACCAGTATCAGCGCGTCCTTGACATGGGCCTTTCGGAGGCGCAGGCCATGCGACTGGTCAACCGTGCCACGCGAGATCATGCACGTACGCCTGTCCAGTGGAGCAGTGCACCTGGTGCAGGCTTTGTGGGCGGCGACGGAACTGCTGAGCCGTGGTATCCGATCAACCCCAACTACCCTGCGATAAACGTTGAGGCTGCCGAGCGGGATCCGCATTCCTTGCTGGCGTTCTATCGCGAGGCCATAGCCTTGCGGCGTCGTCTGCGTGTGGTGCGCGAGGGAACCTATCGAGAGTTCAAGCGTGCGAGCAATACCATATATGCCTATGCGCGCGAGACGGTGCGCCAGCAGCTTCTTGTGGTGTGCTCGCTAAGTAGCCACACGGCATTCTTTTCGGCTCCCGAAGGCTACGATCTGCAAGAGGGGACCTTGTGCCTCTGCGGGTACGAGGACGCACCACTTGAGGGCAACGGGTTCTTCCTGCGCCCCTACGAGTGCCGCGTGTATCTGTTCCAGAAGGATTAGGTCCCGGCGGAATGGCTGGCGTCCGGGCTACTCCGAGCGTTCGGCCGACTGCAGCGTAACCAGAATGATGGTGGCGACCATCAGGACAAGGCCTGCCCAGTCAGCCCACGAGAAGGCTGTGCCTAGGGCAAGGGCGGTGATGACGGTGGCGCTGACAGGCTCCGCGGCTCCCAGCATGTTGCCGCGCACGGGTCCCACGATCGAGATGCCGTGCAAGAAGAGCCCGTAGGCGCCAAAGGTGCCCACAAAGGCCACAACACCCAGCACGAGCCAGCAATTGAGGTCGAGCACAGGAAGCCCCGTGTGGACGCCGCGTGTGATGCCCCAGAACACCAGGCCGCTTATTCCGGCAAACGCCATGCCAATACCCGTGGTGGCAAAGCTCCCCCAGCGCTCAAAGAGCGGTTTGGGATAGGTGGTATAGAAGACGGAAGCCGCTGCAGTGGCCACGCCAAAGAACAGGCCGAGCGCGGGCATGTGCAGAGTTCCGGGGTCGCCTCCCGTGGCAATGAGGAAGGTGGCGAGCGCCGCGCAGAGGAGTGCGGCTATCTCGAGGGAACGCGGCAACCTGCGCTCGAGGAAGCACGCCAGGGCAAGCACCATGGGTACGTTGAGGCTCTGCAGGACAGTGGCTGTGCCGGCGTTGGTGTACGAGATCGTGGTGGCGTAGAGCGTCGAGTTGAGGAAGAG
>CACXFC010000017.1 GCA_902766835.1 uncultured Coriobacteriaceae bacterium
CAAAACCCAGGTTCAAGGAGTGTGCTCGGCATCCTCACGTAGCAGGAGAGGGGTTTGTCCTGTACTACACAAACCAGTGCCCATTCAATGCCAAATACGTGCCCGTCATCGAGCAAACCGCCAAAGAGTGCGGCGTTCCCTTCCAGACGGTTCACATCACGAGCAGGGAGGAAGCGCAGAGTGCTCCCACGCCCATCACAACGTATGCGCTTTTCCACGACGGCGAGTACCTGACAAACGAGCAGATGAACGACAAGAAGTTCCTTAAGCTTCTGTCTTCGATTTGACGACCGTTACGCCTCGCTGGCTTTAAGGGTGCTGAAGAGGACGGTCTCGTTTTGAGCGCGCATGAGCGTGAGTTCCCTTGGTTGGCTCAGGCGCCCAAAAGCGCTGATGGATTACAGTGTGTGGGCTGATGCCCCCATGCTATAGTCGAGTTGTCATCTGCTGCGAGAGTGAGGGCGCCATGAGAAGAACGGTCGCAACGCTACTATTGTCGGGCGTCCTTGCTCTGACCCTTGGCTCCTGTGGCGGGCAGGAATCTGCCCAGAACGGAGGACAGTCAGAAGCGTCTGCTGCGAGTGAGGAATCGCCTGAAACGACTTCGGCAACACAGGAATCCGACGATGATGGAAAGCTTGACTCCAGAGAGATCATGCAGGCGGCATATGCCGAGTGCCCCATTTCCTCAAGGGAGGCTGAGCACATCCTGGTTGGGCTCGAGCATGATGGCGTTCGCACGGTGACGTTTGGGTCGGAGTTTGGCGATTTTGCCTACACCATCGACGTGTATACGGGCAAGGTCCTTGAAAAGAGCGAGCCCGAGATTACTGAGGAGATGCTTGCCAACGCCGCACGTATCACCGGCAAGGAAGCCAGGAGTGCCGTCTTTGACGTGTGCCCCATCAGATCGCGCGATGCTTTTGGAATGCGCATTCTGGATAAAGGTGACGTCTACTTAATCATCTTTAACTCGGACTATGGCATGTTCTCGTACACCGTTGACGCAAAGACGGGCGAGATTCTTGAGAAGGATGAGCCTGAGGTACCAGAGGATTCTGCGGACGCTGGGCCCTCAGATTCTGACATTCTCAAAGAAGCCCGAGAAGCCTGCCTTGCCACGCTTGACGGATACAATGGAGGCGCCGAGAACATGAGGCTCACCCTTAAGGGACAGCAATACCGGGTGGTCGACGCGCAGTTTGACTGGAATGGCAAGCACTACGAGATGCAGTACGACGTCAGTACCAAGACCGTTACCACCAAGTGAGTGCTACGGTACTGTTAGGCATCAGTTGACGGACGAGTTACGTGAAGGGGGCCGACGTTGGGACATAAGGACGAGACGGCCTACGACATCTTCATAAGCTATCGAAGGGCTGGTGGGGCAGAGACCGCCAAACACTTGAGGGACGTGCTCACCGAGCGAGGGTACCGTGTCTTCTTTGACACCGACAGCCTGCGAAGCGGCAACTTCAACCAGAAGCTCTTTGATGTCATTGAATCATGCAAGGACGTAATCATCATCCTTTCTCCGGGTGCGCTGGATCGCTGCGTAAACGAGGGCGACTGGGTTCGTCTGGAGCTTGCCTATGCCTTGTCGCACGGCAAGAACGTCGTGCCCGTCATGAGTGGTGGCTTTGAGTTTCCCGAGTCTCTGCCCGAAGACATAGATGACGTCCGCTGGCAGAACGGCGTAACTGTCAACATTGAGTTCTTTGACGCAATGATTGACAAGTTGACAACGTTCCTTAAGAGCAAGCCGGTCAATCGCAGCAAGAAACTGGTGCTTGTGGCGGCTGGTGTGGCCGTCGTCGCACTGGTGTGTCTTATCGCGTTCTTTGCGCGACCCAACCCCTCTGTCTCATCCAGTGTTGTCGGCGCAAACACATCTGGCGGGAGCTCCTCGGCTAAGGAACAGACAGATGGTACGCAGGCCAAGGACAGCGAGCAATCGACAGAGACGTCAAAGACAAACGTCGACTACGCGATGGGCGAGAGCGTTGAGGTGCATAACGCTAAATCGGGAAAACTTGAGTACGATATCTCTGTCGACGGTGTTCACCTGCTGCCCGAATCCATGAAATACGACATGTGGGAAACCTACGACGCCCAGACGACGGACTTGGTGGGCGTCCAGTGCACGCTTGAGAATCATGACTACAAGCGCGGAACCGGGGGAGCGGTGCAGCCTTATCAGGTGCTGCAAGACAATACCATCATTGTCGAGGATGCGGATGGCTTCATGCTCAAGGCCGTGACGGAGATGTACCACGGAAGCGATGGCCAATACTCGTGCGAAACCACCCCGTCAATCCCGGCTGGGTCCAAGGGAAGGTTCTGCGCCATCTTCTATGTGGAGAAGGGTGCATCACAGGTGACTCTGTCCATAGATGCGCATGACGGAACGGTCTACACGATTCCCGTAGAGTTGTAGAGACAGTTCTGCTGTCAGCTGTGCTAGCGATATTGGTATGCTGCTCAATGGGGCGGCAGGTGCCCCTACGGCCGTTTGCAATCTAGTGGATGTCAAAGATCCCGCTGAAGCCAGTCTCGTCAAATAGTTCCATTACCTCTTCAGGCACATTGATGACGTGCATGGCTCCTTGCTTGAACATAAGCTTCTGCCAAGCCCATAGCCTGCTCGAGAAGGGCAGCACGACGACCAGCACGTACACCTTCGTCGTCGCGCCGGAGAGCCTGTCGGTGAGGTGCGCCGTGTCGCCGGCCTAGTCGATGTAGCACTTTGCGCCGGGCTCGTGCTCGAAGTGGCGCGTGGCGCCGAGCCTCTCGGCCTCGGCCGCGAACATCTCGCAGAACGCATGGTAGGAGTAGGAGAGCTTCCCCTCCTCGGCGGCACGCTCGCAGTGCTCGGCCCACAGCAGCTTGATCGGCAACCTCCGGTTCCGCCTCTTCCTCTCGACGAGCGCGGCCATGTCCGGCCGCAGGTATGCCGGGTCGGGCCCCCGTCCCTCCCTGGGGAAGAACGTGTCGTCCACCGCCGCGGCGTCCATCGCGCTCACCTGGTCGAACGTAAGCGAGTGCTCGCGGACGACCCTCGCGGCCGCCGAGACGTCGCGCTTGCTGGCGTGCAGCGAGGCCGCGATCTCCGACTGGCTCATCCCTCCCTTCGTCACGGCGAGGAGGATCCTCTTGTACTTGCTCATGGGCATCAGCCCCTTCCGTTGTCGTGCACCCCGGATTGGGTGCACGACAACGGATGCCAGGGGCTCAAGTGGTGCGGTACCAACGACGACTACCGTCGGTACCAATGCGGATGACTGGCGGTACCAACAAAGGATGACTGGCGGTACCAAAGCGAGCTACTAGTCACCGGACGAGCCGATCGTGGACGCAAAGGTCCTGGAGGCGCTGCCGGACAACCCCTAGCGGCCTGCGGGCGACGCCTAGAAAGCTGTTGGAAGTTTCCAACCGCGGGGCTGGAAAGATGTTGGCAGTTTTGCGCACCAGTGTGAACTTGCAGGCAACTAAGGGACACGCCCTTCTTTGCCCCGCGGGACAAAAAGGGCGTGTCCCTTAGTTGCGTCTTTGAAATGATTCGCCGACTGACTCGCCTCAGCCTACCTGCACCGATGGCTCGCTCTCCACAGCTCGCACCCGTTGCAAAATGAAACTGCCCGCCCACCTCGCGCGGTGGGCACACAAGGAGAGGGGTACATCATGTACGAAAAGCTGTTTGAGCCTGTGACCATCAACAAGATGGTGGTTCCCAACCGCTTGGTCTTCGAGCCGATGGGCAACTACTACGCCGAGCTGGACGGCAAGGCGTCCAAGCGCGACTGCGACTTCTACGCTGCGCGCGGAGCCGGCGGCTGCGGTCTGGTCATTACCGAGGTCTGCTCGGTCAACCGCATCCACGGCCGCGGTGATGCCCGCAACCTGCTCATCGACACCGACGAGGCCATTCCCAGCTTTGCCGAGATGGCCAAGGCCACGCAGGCAACCGGCGCCAAGTTTGCCGTCGAGATCTACCATCCCGGCTGCCAGGGCGTGCCGCCGCTGTGCGAGGACGGCATGACCGTAAGCCCGTCGGGCCAGCCCACTAAGCTGACCAACGCCCCTACGCGCGCCCTTACCCATGACGAGGTGCTGGGCATCATCGACGACTTCATCCAGGCGGGCATCCGCGTGTGGAAGAGCGGCGCCGACGCCGTCGAGCTGCACTGCGCGCACGGCTACCTGCTCTGCCAGTTCCTTTCGCCCTACACCAACCATCGTGACGACGAGTTTGGCGGCAGCCTTGAGAACCGCGCCGAGATCGTGCGCCGCATCATCGAGGGCATCCGCCAGGGCACAAGCCCCGACTACCCGATCATCGTGCGCCTTTCCGCCGACGAGTACTTGCGCATGATTGGCATCGACGACGGCATCACGCTGGACATGGCCGTTGAGTATTGCAAGCTGTTTGAGCAGTGGGGCGCCGACGCCATCGACGTCTCTGCCGGCAACTACGAGACCATGAACTGGGCGTGGGAGCCTGTCGGCTTTGACGAGGGCTGGAAGTCCGTCAACGGCAAGACCATCGCCGCCGCGGTGGACATCCCCGTCATCGCCTGCTCGGTGGTCCGCCATCCTGAGACGGCCATGGACCTGGTTGACGGCGGCGTGGCCATGGTGGGCTCCGCGCGCCAGTTCTTTGCCGACCCCGACTGGGGCAACAAGGTGCGCGAGGGCACCGAGAAGCTCATTCGTCCGTGCATCAGCTGCATGCGTTGCATCGAGAGCCTGATGGCCGCGCACGAGGACCCGTTCAGCCCCATGGTGTGCTCGGTGAACCCCGAGGCCGGCCGCGAGTGCGACCTGGCGCCGCTGGAGCAGGACGGCTGCGGCCGCACGGTGGTTGTGGTGGGCTCCGGCCCGGCGGGCCTGGAGGCCGCGCGCGTGCTTGGTCTGCGCGGGTTCAAGGTCGTGGTGCTGGAGAAGGCCGACGAGGTCGGTGGCCAGCTGGTGTTTGCCGCCAAGCCGCCCAAGAAGTGGCGCCTCGACTGGCTGATCCGCTACTACGAGGCGGCGCTGGCCGACCTGCCGGTGGAGATCCGCTGCGGTGTGGAGGCAACGGCCGAGGTCGTGCAGGCCGAGAACCCCGTGGCGCTCATCTGGGCGGCCGGGTCTGTGCCGGTGAAGCCCGGCAGCATCCCTGGCCTGGACAACCCGCTCGTGCTCACCCCGCCCGAGGCCATCATGGCCAACCCGCCGCTGACCGGCAAGAACGTCGTGGTGGTGGGCTCGGGCATGACGGGCATCGAGGTTGCAGAGATGCTCTCGTCCGAGCAGGACTGCCATGTTGACCTGTACGAGATGGTCGACGAGATTGGCCCCGGCATCTTCTTCCAGAACCTGATTGACATCATGGGGCGCCTGGGCGCAACCGACACCACGCTCAACCCCGGCCACAAGCTGCTGAAGGTGGAGGGCAACGTGGCCACCTTCGAGAAGGCCGACGGCGAGCAGGTTGAGGCCTCGTTCGACTGCCTGGTGCTGAGCCTGGGCATGAGGCCCACGGCGGCTCCCGACTGGGCTGGCGAGCTGGGCATTCCGGTGGTTGTGGCTGGCGATTCGCAGAAGGTTGGCCGCATCCAGGAGGCTGTGACCGGTGGCTACGACGCCGCGAGGTCTGTGAAGTAGGACTGCAGCTCAAAGGAAACTAAGGGACACGCCCTTTTTTGCCCCACGGGGCAAAAAAGGGCGTGTCCCTTAGTTTCCGCCAATTGAACAGCGTTCCCCGGGCCGGTTTCCGCACATGCGCGTGCCCCGGGGTCGGTTCTTGCGGCACATCCGTGTGCGCTTTTGCAAAAGCGCACACGGATGTGCCGCAAGAACCG
>CACXFC010000018.1 GCA_902766835.1 uncultured Coriobacteriaceae bacterium
GCCGGAGGAAAGGTCGAGTAAACCGTGCTTAAGGGATTCGCAAACGCATTCCGCATCCCCGAGCTGAGGAAGAAGATCCTGATCACCGTCGGGATCTTGCTCCTCTATCGCTTCGGTGCGTATCTGCCTGCGCCGGGCATCCCGTTCTCGGACATGCTCGCCGCGTATCAGAATGCTGCTTCCACTAGCGGCGCACTTGCTGTGCTGAATCTGTTCTCCGGCGGCGCCCTTTCGCGCGTCTCGGTGTTCAGTCTCGGTATCATGCCCTACATCACCTCGCAGATCATCCTGCAGATGATGCAGACCGTCATTCCTTCCCTTGGTGAGCTTGCCAAGGAGGGCGAGAGCGGCCAGCGCAAGATTACCCAGTACACACGCTATCTCACGGTTGTGCTTGCGACCATCAACGCCATTGGTTACCTGTTCCTGTTCAAGAGCTACGGCATCGACTTCTCGGGCATGGGCATCCCTGAGTTCCTCGAGAACCTCATCATCGTGTTCGTGCTCATCGTGGGTGCCATCCTCATCATGTGGCTTGGCGAGGTCATCACGCAGAGGGGCATCGGCAACGGCATGTCGCTGATCATCTTCTGCAACATCATGAGTGGCCTTCCCACGGCGCTCATCTCGTCGGTGACCACCTCCACCAACGGCATGATCCTGACGATCGTGACCTTCGTGGCCATCATCTTCGGCATCATCCCGGCAATCGTCTACATCGAGCGCGGCCAGCGCCGCATCCCGGTGCAGTATGCCAAGCGCGTGGTGGGTCGCAGGATGATGGGTGGACAGTCCACCTACCTGCCCATCAAGGTCAACACCGCAGGCGTTGTTCCTATCATCTTCGCAAGCGCGATTCTGTACCTTCCGGCTCAGCTGGCCGTCTTCTTCCCGAGGGTCGGCTGGATCCAGTCGTTCGCTAACGCCATTTCGTCTGGCTGGCTCAACTGGGTGCTGTCCGTCGTCTTCATCGTCTTCTTCGCGTACTTCTACACCTCCATGGTGTTCAACCCCGAAGAGACGGCTGATCAGCTCAAGAAGGCCGGCGGCTTCATTCCGGGCGTCCGTCCTGGCAGCGCCACGGCAGAGTACATCCAGAGCGTGCTGAACCACATCACGCTTCCTGGCGCCATCTTCATGGCAGCACTCGCCGTCATCCCGTCCATCATCTTCACCTTCACCAGCAACCAGCTCATTCAGGCTTTTGGTGGTACGTCGGTGCTGATTATGGTCGGTGTGGCCATGGACACCATCGCATCGCTTGAGAGTCAGCTCAAGATGCACAACTACGAGGGCTTCTTCAAGTAAGAGTCCGCGCAGTGGCAAGGCTCAGTTACACGCCCCTGGTCCGGTAAACGGGCCAGGGGCGTGTCCTTAACCGACATAACGATGATGTTTTGCCAAACATGTTCGCGCGCGTGCCGTGGTGCGAGTAGACTGAAAGAGTCATGAGCGTTCACGTTCTGAAAGGCGGTAATCCCATGAATCTTGTTCTTCTTGGCGCGCCCGGCGCTGGCAAGGGCACCCAGGCCCAGAAGCTCGTTGCCGACTACGGTGTAGCCCACATCTCCACTGGCGACCTCCTCCGCGCTGCCGTCAAGGCGCAGAGCGAGCTTGGCAAGCAGGCCAAGGCCTACATGGACGAGGGCAAGCTCGTCCCCGACCAGCTGGTCATCGACCTCGTCAAGGAGCGTCTGCAGGCTGACGACGCCAAGAAGGGCTTCATCCTCGACGGATTCCCGCGCAACACTGCCCAGGCCGTCACTCTCGACGCCGAGCTCGAGTCCATGGGCATCAAGCTCGACGGCGCCCTGCTCGTAGACGTGGCCTTCCCCGTCATCATCGAGCGCCTCTCTTCGCGCCGCACCTGCCGTAGCTGCGGCTACACCGCTCCTGCTGGCACCGAGACCTGCCCGCGTTGCGGCGGCGAGATGTACCAGCGCGACGACGACAAGCCCGAGACCATCGCCAAGCGCCTCGACACCTATAAGGCTCAGACCGCTCCGCTGATCGAGTACTACGGCGGCAAGGGCATTCTCATCAAGGTCGACGGCGATCGTCCCGTCGAAGACGTGTACGTTGATGTGAAGAAGGAGCTTGGGCTCTAAGCGCAGGCAAACTTTGAGTACTATGAGTGCGCCCCATCTTTTTCGGTGGGGCGCACACCCATGGACGGTGGGGGCCGCCCGTAGCACCATAAGCACCAGGAGAGAGAAAGAACGCTGATACCATGATTCACATCAAGACACCTGAGGAGATCGAAGAGTACAAGCAGGCGGGCTCGCTGTCGAAGGCAGCGCTGCGTCTAGCCGGCTCGCTCGTTCGACCGGGCATCTCCACGCGCGAGATTGACCAAGCGGTTGAAGGATTCATTCGTCTTCACGGTGGCATTCCCGCGTTCAAGGGCTACGGTGGGTTCCCCGGCACGGTCTGTGCGTCCATCAACGAAGAGATCGTGCATGGCATCCCCTCGCCGGTGCGTTTCCTGAACGAGGGCGACATCATCACCTTCGACACTGGCGCCACGGTCAACGGCTGGGTGGGCGACAACGCCTGGACCTTCTACGTGGGCGAGGTTTCCACCGAGGTGAAGGGACTGTGCGAAGTTACGCGCGACTGCCTCAAGGCAGGCATTGCGCAGGCAGTTCCCGGCAACCACCTTGGTGACATCGGCTATGCCGTGCAGCACCTGGCCGAGAGCCACGGCTATGGCGTGGTGCGCGAGTACGTGGGCCACGGCGTGGGCCGCTCCATGCACGAGGATCCCAACGTGCCCAACTACGGCAAGCGCGGGCGTGGCGTCAAGCTGCAGGAAGGCATGATCATCGCCATCGAGCCCATGATTACGCTGGGGACTTACAAGAACCACGTGCTGGGCAATGGCTGGACGGTCGTGACCAACGACGGTCTGCAGTCGGCCCACTACGAGAACACCATCGCCATCACCAAGGACGGCCCGGTCATCCTCACCCAGGACGACGAGGGTCCGTGGTGTGTCATGCAGGGTGGCGAGAAGTAGTTTCCGAATTGCGTTGGGGAGACGTGCGCTGGGGACACCCCCTTCCGCACATGCGCGTGCCCCGGGGTCGGTTCTCGCGGCACATCCGTGTGCGCTTTTGCAAAAGCGCACACGGATGTGCCGCGAGAACCGACCCCGGGGCACGCGCATGTGCGGAAGGGGGTGTCCCCAGCGCACGTCTCCCCAACGCAATTCGGAAACTACTTCTCGCCACCCTGCATGACACACCACGGACCCTCGTCGTCCTGGGTGAGGATGACCGGGCCGTCCTTGGTGATGGCGATGGTGTTCTCGTAGTGGGCCGACTGCAGACCGTCGTTGGTCACGACCGTCCAGCCATTGCCCAGCACGTGGTTCTTGTAAGTCCCCAGCGTAATCATGGGCTCGATGGCGATGATCATGCCTTCCTGCAGCTTGACGCCACGCCCGCGCTTGCCGTAGTTGGGCACGTTGGGATCCTCGTGCATGGAGCGGCCCACGCCGTGGCCCACGTACTCGCGCACCACGCCATAGCCGTGGCTCTCGGCCAGGTGCTGCACGGCATAGCCGATGTCACCAAGGTGGTTGCCGGGAACTGCCTGCGCAATGCCTGCCTTGAGGCAGTCGCGCGTAACTTCGCACAGTCCCTTCACCTCGGTGGAAACCTCGCCCACGTAGAAGGTCCAGGCGTTGTCGCCCACCCAGCCGTTGACCGTGGCGCCAGTGTCGAAGGTGATGATGTCGCCCTCGTTCAGGAAACGCACCGGCGAGGGGATGCCATGCACGATCTCTTCGTTGATGGACGCACAGACCGTGCCGGGGAACCCACCGTAGCCCTTGAACGCGGGAATGCCACCGTGAAGACGAATGAATCCTTCAACCGCTTGGTCAATCTCGCGCGTGGAGATGCCCGGTCGAACGAGCGAGCCGGCTAGACGCAGCGCTGCCTTCGACAGCGAGCCCGCCTGCTTGTACTCTTCGATCTCCTCAGGTGTCTTGATGTGAATCATGGTATCAGCGTTCTTTCTCTCTCCTGGTGCTTATGGTGCTACGGGCGGCCCCCACCGTCCATGGGTGTGCGCCCCACCGAAAAAGATGGGGCGCACTCATAGTACTCAAAGTTTGCCTGCGCTTAGAGCCCAAGCTCCTTCTTCACATCAACGTACACGTCTTCGACGGGACGATCGCCGTCGACCTTGATGAGAATGCCCTTGCCGCCGTAGTACTCGATCAGCGGAGCGGTCTGAGCCTTATAGGTGTCGAGGCGCTTGGCGATGGTCTCGGGCTTGTCGTCGTCGCGCTGGTACATCTCGCCGCCGCAACGCGGGCAGGTCTCGGTGCCAGCAGGAGCGGTGTAGCCGCAGCTACGGCAGGTGCGGCGCGAAGAGAGGCGCTCGATGATGACGGGGAAGGCCACGTCTACGAGCAGGGCGCCGTCGAGCTTGATGCCCATGGACTCGAGCTCGGCGTCGAGAGTGACGGCCTGGGCAGTGTTGCGCGGGAATCCGTCGAGGATGAAGCCCTTCTTGGCGTCGTCAGCCTGCAGACGCTCCTTGACGAGGTCGATGACCAGCTGGTCGGGGACGAGCTTGCCCTCGTCCATGTAGGCCTTGGCCTGCTTGCCAAGCTCGCTCTGCGCCTTGACGGCAGCGCGGAGGAGGTCGCCAGTGGAGATGTGGGCTACACCGTAGTCGGCAACGAGCTTCTGGGCCTGGGTGCCCTTGCCAGCGCCGGGCGCGCCAAGAAGAACAAGATTCATGGGATTACCGCCTTTCAGAACGTGAACGCTCATGACTCTTTCAGTCTACTCGCACCACGGCACGCGCGCGAACATGTTTGGCAAAACATCATCGTTATGTCGGTTAAGGACACGCCCCTGGCCCGTTTACCGGACCAGGGGCGTGTAACTGAGCCTTGCCACTGCGCGGACTCTTACTTGAAGAAGCCCTCGTAGTTGTGCATCTTGAGCTGACTCTCAAGCGATGCGATGGTGTCCATGGCCACACCGACCATAATCAGCACCGACGTACCACCAAAAGCCTGAATGAGCTGGTTGCTGGTGAAGGTGAAGATGATGGACGGGATGACGGCGAGTGCTGCCATGAAGATGGCGCCAGGAAGCGTGATGTGGTTCAGCACGCTCTGGATGTACTCTGCCGTGGCGCTGCCAGGACGGACGCCCGGAATGAAGCCGCCGGCCTTCTTGAGCTGATCAGCCGTCTCTTCGGGGTTGAACACCATGGAGGTGTAGAAGTACGCGAAGAAGACGATGAAGACGACGGACAGCACCCAGTTGAGCCAGCCAGACGAAATGGCGTTAGCGAACGACTGGATCCAGCCGACCCTCGGGAAGAAGACGGCCAGCTGAGCCGGAAGGTACAGAATCGCGCTTGCGAAGATGATAGGAACAACGCCTGCGGTGTTGACCTTGATGGGCAGGTAGGTGGACTGTCCACCCATCATCCTGCGACCCACCACGCGCTTGGCATACTGCACCGGGATGCGGCGCTGGCCGCGCTCGATGTAGACGATTGCCGGGATGATGCCGAAGATGATGGCCACGAAGGTCACGATCGTCAGGATCATGCCGTTGGTGGAGGTGGTCACCGACGAGATGAGCGCCGTGGGAAGGCCACTCATGATGTTGCAGAAGATGATCAGCGACATGCCGTTGCCGATGCCCCTCTGCGTGATGACCTCGCCAAGCCACATGATGAGGATGGCACCCACGATGAGCACGAACACGATGATGAGGTTCTCGAGGAACTCAGGGATGCCCATGCCCGAGAAGTCGATGCCGTAGCTCTTGAACAGGAACAGGTAACCAATGGCGTTGATGGTCGCAAGCACAACCGTGAGATAGCGTGTGTACTGGGTAATCTTGCGCTGGCCGCTCTCGCCCTCCTTGGCAAGCTCACCAAGGGAAGGAATGACGGTCTGCATCATCTGCAGGATGATCTGCGAGGTGATGTAGGGCATGATACCGAGACTGAACACCGAGACGCGCGAAAGGGCGCCGCCGGAGAACAGATTCAGCACAGCAAGTGCGCCGCTAGTGGAAGCAGCATTCTGATACGCGGCGAGCATGTCCGAGAACGGGATGCCCGGCGCAGGCAGATACGCACCGAAGCGATAGAGGAGCAAGATCCCGACGGTGATCAGGATCTTCTTCCTCAGCTCGGGGATGCGGAATGCGTTTGCGAATCCCTTAAGCACGGTTTACTCGACCTTTCCTCCGGC
>CACXFC010000019.1 GCA_902766835.1 uncultured Coriobacteriaceae bacterium
CGGTTCTTGCGGCACATCCGTGTGCGCTTTTGCAAAAGCGCACACGGATGTGCCGCAAGAACCGACCCCAAGGCACGCGCATGTGCGCAAAAGTATGCTGGGGCAATTGGGGGACACGCCCTTTTTGCCCAGCTGGGTAAAAGGGCGTGTCCCCCAATTGCCCCGAACTCCCACAAGATATTATTGTGAGCGATACCACCGATAACAGTTGGACATAGTTGATCCAAAATCATATCCTCCTTTACGGAATCGCGAAATCCGTGGAGGCACGTATGCTTGAGATGGGCACCATCATCGTTTTTGCGGCAATGCTGGTTACCGGTATCGTCTTGGATATTCCCCTGCTACTCGTGCTTGTTTTGGGTTGGGTGCTCTTCTTTGACTATGGCCTGCTTCGTGGCTACGACATGGGGGACTTGGCTCGTATGTCCGCGCGCGGGCTTTCGGATGTCGCATCCGTGTTGGTGCTCTTCGCCCTCATTGGCGCCCTGACCGCCTCGTGGCGAGCTGCCGGCACCATTCCCGCTATTACCTGCTGGTCTGTACGTATGGTGACGCCGGCAACGCTGGTGCCTGCAACGTTTCTCCTGTGCTGCGTCATGTCGGTGCTTACCGGCAGCTCGTTTGCCGCCTCCGCCACGACCGGAGTCATTTGCATAACCATCGCCAACTCCGTGGGGGCCAATCCCATACTGGTTGGTGGCGCCATCATAAGCGGGAGCTTCATCGGCGACCAATGCTCGCCCATGTCGAGCAGTGCCTCGCTTGTGGCAAACCTCACGCGTACCGACCTGTTCTCGAACGTCACGCGCATGGTGGGTACGGGCGCGGTGCCCTTCATTGCCTGCTGTGTGCTGTACGTGACGGCTGGTCTGATGGCTGCCCCTGCCGAGGGCATTCCCGCCGATGTGGTGCGTGGCGTCTCCGAGGCGTTTCGCTCGTTTGACCTCTCTCCTGTGGTGATGCTGCCGGTGGTGTTGGTCTTCGTGCTGTGCATCCTTCGCGTGAACGTCAAGCTGACGATGGTGGTGAGCCTTCTATCCGCAGTGCTCGTGTGCCTGTTCGTGCAGGATATGACGGTGGCCGAGCTTCTTCGGTCGCTGGTCATGGGGTATAGGGCCGCCGACCCTGCCATCTCGAAGCTGGCGGACGGTGGTGGCATCGCCTCGATGGCCGAGATTGCCGCCATTGTGGCCGTTGCCTCCACCTACTCCGGGCTGTTCGAGGGGACGGCGCTGCTGGCGGGGCTGGGCGACGTGGTGTCCATGCTGGCCCACAAGACCACGCCGTTTCTGGGCGTGCTGGCGACGAGCATTGCCACCGCTGCGATTGCGTGCGACCAGGTGGTGGCCATCATGCTGGTGAGGCAGCTGTGCGACGACTGCGAGGTCACCGATACCGCCCTTGCCCTCGACATGGAGAGCAGTGTGACGCTCATTCCCGCGCTCATTCCCTGGTCGACGTCGTGCGTGGGCATCGTGGCCTTCACGGGCATGCCCATGGCAAGCGCCACCTGCGCATTCTTCCCGATGCTGGTGCCCCTGTGGACGCTGGGCATCTCGCTGTGGCAGCGCTCCCATCCCGCGTTTGTCGACGGCACGTTTGCCCGAGCGATGGGCCTCACCGAAGCCGACGATGCCCGCCGCCTAGCCGCCTGAGAATCGGACAGCAATTAAGGGACACGCCCTTTTTTGCCCCGCGGGGCAAAAAAGGGCGTGTCCCTTAATTGCACGAGAAGCAAAGCCTGCTCCCGATTCCGGCTGTGTAAAGAAGTGCGCCCCACTCCTGTGGGGGAGTGGGGCGCACTGCAAGGGAATCTGTTGAGCGTTTACCAGCGGGTGGCAAGCAGGCCGAGACGGGCGAAGGTGAGGGCTGCCGGGTCGCGGCGGTCTTCGCGATTGAGCCCAAAGACGTGCCACTTGGCCTTCGAGGCACGCGAGGCCTTGGCGTTCGAGAAGCTCTTGCGCGTCTGAGCGTTAGTGTTCTTAAGCATAATGGCCTCCTAACATGTTCCTCTTGACAGCAATATTACGAGTCTGTTAAAACCTACGCTAACTGTTTCTGCTGATACTTTTCACAGTCTCTATTTGTGGGACGCAGGTCCTTGCATGGGCCCGCCACCCGGTTCAAGGGAGTCGATAGCCGTGAATTTCTCGAGCATGGAGTACTTCATCGCACTTGCGGAAGAGCGCAGCTTCACGCGCGCCGCCCAGCGGCTCATGGTGACCCAGCAGACCCTATCGGCCCACATCGCCGGCATCGAGCGCGAGCTGGGCGTGCGCCTGGTAAACCGCAAGGTGCCGCTCACCCTTACCTACGCCGGCGACGTGCTCCTCAGCTATGCGCGCCGCATCGAGACCGACCGCCGCGCCATGGAGCAGGAGTTTGCCGACATCGCCGGCGACGCACAGGGCCTGCTCGGCGTGGCCATTGCCTCCACGCGCGGCCGCCTACTGATGCCGCCGGCCATAGCGGCCTTCCGCGAGCGCAAGCCCGGCGTGCGCGTCCTCATCGAGGAGGAAGAGAACGAGGAGCTGATCGAGGCGCTGCGCGAGGGCCGCGTCGACATGGCGGTGGCAACCATCCCGCCCAACGCGGCGGGGCTGGAGGTGCGCCTGCTGCGCACCGAGCAGATCGTGCTGCTCGTGTCGTGGACGCTGCTGCGCTCGCTGTACGGTGAGCGCGCCGAGGCGGTGGTGGAGGAGGTTCGCAGAAGCAGAAGCCTTGCGGCGCTCGAGGGGTGCCCCTTCCTGCTGCTGCGGCGCCACGACGAGCCAGGCGACCTCTCGCGCCGCCTGCTTGAGGAGGCCGGCCTGGAAGGGGAGGCCACGGTGCTCTCGTCCAACTCCGAGACGCTGGTGGAGCTGGCGTTGCGCCATGTGGGTGCCACCTTCGTGCCGCACGACCTCGCGCAGGCGATGGTGGGAACGGGGGAGTCTCACGCCATGTGCGTCATCGACCTCGGCCCCGACGCGCGCATCGACATCCATGTGGCTTGGCGCAGCTCGAGCCACGTGTGGAGCGTAATCGAGGACTTTGCCGACCTACTGGCCGAGCAGGTGGCGCAAGCCGAGGAGGCGCAATGAGCGACGCCTCGTTCGCGTGGGACCACTTTGACCAACACACCGACACGGCCGTAGTGCGATCTGCTCGCCAGCAGCTGGCGGGCGAGCTGGCCCAAGACCTGCTGGGGTCCAAGGCTGCGGCAAGGCGCGCCTTTGCCACAGGCCAGCTGAGCGCCGACGGACGCGCACTGCAGCACAATGACCAACTTGCCAAGGACGATGCCGTTGAGCTGCGGCTTTGTCGCGCCATCCCCCAGGCCGACCCCAACGGCCCCGTGCCGGACGTCATCTACCAGGACCCCTTCCTGCTTGCCGTCGACAAGCCGGCGGGGCTTCTGGTCCACGGCGACGGAAGCGGGGCCGACACGCTGACCGCGCAGGTAGAGTGCCTGCTTGCGCAGCAGAGGCTGCCGGGAGCGGTGCAGGCGGTCCAGCGGCTTGACGCGCAGACCACGGGCCTGGTGATCTTCTCGCTGGCGCAGGAGTTTCAGCCGTTCCTTGACGCGCAGGTGGCCGGGCACAACATGCGCAAGCGCTACCTCGCGGTAGTCGAGGGGCGCATGTTGTCCGTCCAAACGTGGACCGAGCTCACCGGTCCCATTGCTCGCGACCGCCACGACGCGCGGCGGATGCGCGTGGGCGCCACGGGAAAGCCGGCCCGCACGCGCGTGCAGGTGCTCTCGCAGCACAAGGGCCGCTCGCTGCTGCTCGTCGAGCTGCTCACTGGGCGCAAGCACCAGATTCGCGTGCACCTGGCACATGAAGGCCACCCGATTCTGGGCGACAGCCTCTACGGCGGCGCGCCCTGCCGTGACGGCCTGATGCTCCATGCCTGTTCGGAGCGCATCGTCCATCCCCTCACGCGCGAGGTGATCGAACTAGAAACGCCCATACCCGAGCGGTTCAAGCGCTTCCTCGAAGCACGGTAAGTGAGGGCAACTAAGGGACACGCCCTTTTTTGCCCCGCGGGGCAAAAAAGGGCGTGTCCCTTAGTTGCCCCTGCGCCGTTTGCACCGTTGGCAGCGCCTCATCCCTCACGCGGCGCCCCACAATCAGGCATACTAGATAGAAGTACAACGGAGAGGGGTTCAAGATGGCCGACACCATGCGAGGCGTGTACACAAACCTTACGAGCATCCGCCGCGACGTCTTTCGCGAGGTTGCAAAAATCATGTACTCCATTGGCGATCATCCCGAGTGGACGGATGCCGACGTAGACGCGGCGTTTGACGAGCTGCCCTTCAAGATCCTTCCCGGAGACGTGGCCACCTACCGCGAGAGCGTCTTTCTGGAGCGCGCCATCATCGGTGAGCGCATCCGCCTTGCCATGGGCCTTCCCGCCCAGGGCGCCGAGAGCCGCCAGCGCATCAGCGAGGGCATGGCCGAGGCGGAGGGGGCCGGACTGGCCTACTACAAGCCGCCGCTGATCAACGTCATCAAGTTTGCCTGCAATGCCTGCGAGGACGACGTCTACCGCGTCTCGAGCGCCTGCCAGGGCTGCCTTGCCCACCCGTGCCGCGAGATCTGCCCCAAGGGCGCCATCTCCTTCAAGAACAAGAAGGCCTTCATCGACCACGAGAAGTGCATTGGCTGCGGCCGCTGCGCCCAGGTGTGCCCCTACCACGCCGTTCACCACCACATTCGCCCCTGCGCCGAGGCCTGCGGCATGAAGGCCATCGGCTCCGACGAGCACGGCCGCGCCGACATCGACTACGACAAGTGCGTGAGCTGCGGCCAGTGCCTCATCAACTGCCCCTTCGGCGCCATTGCCGACAAGAGCCAGATTGCCATGGTCATCAACTCGATCCTCAACGGGGACGAGGTCATCGCCACCGTTGCGCCGGCCTTCGTCGGCCAGTTTGGCGGCAAGGGCAACGTGGGCAAGCTCCGCGAGGCCTTCAAGCTGCTGGGCTTTGCGGGCGTCGAGGAGGTGGCCATTGGCGCCGACCTCTGCACCGTTCAGGAGGCCGACGACTTTGTGGAGGAGGTCATCGAGGGAGATCTCCCGTTCATGGGCACGTCGTGCTGTCCGGCGTGGTCGGTGATGGCAAAGAAGGAGTTCCCCAAGCAGGCCGACTGCATCTCGATGGCCCTTACCCCCATGGTGCTGACGGCCCGCATGATTCGCACGCAGCACCCCAACGCGAAGATCGTGTTCGTGGGCCCGTGCTCGGCCAAGAAGCTCGAGGCCATGCGCAAGAGCGTGCGCTCGGAGGTGGACTTCGTCCTCACCTTCGAGGAGATGGCCGGCATGATGGATGCCCGCGAGATCGACTACCTCAAGCTGGATGACGACAACAAGAGCGACTTTGACGTGGCCAGCGCCGACGCACGCAACTTTGCCGTGGCGGGAGGTGTGGCCAACGCGGTGGTCAACGTCATCAAGCGCAAGGACCCAAGCATCGACATCAAGGTGCACAACGCCGAGGGCCTCAACGAGTGCCGCCAGATGCTGAAGGACGCCATCAAGGGCAAGTACCCGGGTTACCTGCTGGAAGGCATGGCCTGCCCGGGCGGGTGCGTGGCCGGCGCCGGCACACTGCAGCCCATCAAGAAGTCGCAGATGGCCGTGAAGCGCTATGCGCAGCGCTCTCCGCGCCAGAACGCCACCGAGAACGCGTACCGTGTGCTGATCAAGGCCCTCGAGCGCGACGAGGACGGCAAGGAGATTGACGCCGTCGCCGAGACCACCGAGGCCAGCACGGGCAAGACCAGCCAAGGCTAGGGGTACGCCCCCAACACACGCTTGGGACAGATGCCTCCGGCAGGATCGTCCCGGGTGGGACAGTTCTGCCGGAGGCATTTGTCCCAACTGGGACAGTCTGCCGGAGGCATCTGTCCCAGGTTGGATTGATGAGCGCCAGTTGATGAGACGGATTTCTGGTTTGCTGCGTAGTAAGCAGTTAAGATAGCTATGCTTGAAGGCCGCTCTACAACCATGGCTAAAACCCGAGCCGCGCATGGCTCGTCCGCACGTAAGAATGAGGCGCTTATGAACCCTGAAGAGACCGAACAGATACATCCCCAGACGGAGACCGCACCCACCGAAGCAGCCAACCAGCAGGCGCTGGACGTGGTCACCGCAACCTCACCGCTCGCAAAGCCCGAGACCGACCCCGACGAAGAGGTCCAGATTGCCCTGCAAAACCTGGAGAAGCGTCGCGCCGAGAAGAAGCGCAAGAAGCGTCAGCAGCTGATTGGCATCGGCGCGGCCGCGCTTGCGCTGGTCGCGGGCATCGCCGGATGGCGACTCCTCTCGGCCGGCAGCGCCGAGGAGGAGGTGGCGCCCGAGTACGCCACGGTCGAGCGCGGCAACTATGAGGACGACATCAACGGTTCGGGCACGCTCAAGGCGGGAAGCACGGTTGCCGTGACGCCCGAGGTCGACGGCATCATCGAGAGCGTGCTGGTGACCGAGGGCCAGAAGGTGAACGAGGGCGACCTGCTCTTCACGCTCAAGAACGACAGCCTTGACAAGGCCGTGCGCGACGCCGCACAAGACGTCCAGACCGCCCAGCAGGGGGTCGACTCGGCCCAGCGCAGCGTCGAGTTTGCCGCCGCTTCGCGTGACGACGCCTGGAACCGCTACTACAGCGCCTGGAACGAGGCCGACGCCAAGCACCGCGAGTGGGAGTATGCGATCAACAACTACTCCGCCGACCATGCCGCGTGGGAGCAGCGGAAGAACTACGCCGAGAGCATAAGGCCTGCCGTAGTTGAGGATCCGGGAGTTGCTCCGGCAGTCCCCGAAGATGATCCTCTGTACAAAGACTGGTACCAGAGAAAACAGAAGTACTACACCTATCAGACAGATCTTGCTGCCTACGAGACTGCTGCTGCTGCCGTTGGCGACGAGCCCCAGCCGGCGGGCGTCGAGCCCACCTACCCGGAGGCCCCCGACGACAACTCCCTGCTCTCGGCGGTCCAGAGCGCGCAGGACAGCGTGACCTCGGCAAACGCCACGCTCACCAAGGCCAACGAGGCCTATGAGGAGGCCGTGAAGAACGCCGAGAAGCGCCAGGTGAAGGCACCTGCCTCGGGCAACGTCGTCGCCCTTGGCGCCAAGGTCGGCCAGGCCGTGGGCTCGGCCACGGGCGCAGCCTCGGCTGCCGATGCCAAGTCCACCACGCCGCTCGTCCAGATCTCCGATGTCAACAAGATGTCCGTCGACATCGAGGTGAACGAGATCGACATCCTCAACATCAAGCGCGGCCAGAGTGCCGTGGTCACCTTCTCGGCCGTTCCCGACGTTGAGTGCAAGGCGCAGGTGACCGAGGTGGCCACCGTTGCCAGCAGCACGGGCGAGGGCGGCGTCGTCACCTTCCACGTGGGCCTCGTCATCCCCAAGCCCGACAAGAAGCTGCGCGAGGGCATGACGGCCAACGTCAAGATCGTCGTCGCGGACGCAAACGACGTGCTGCTGGTTCCCGCCGCTGCCGTCACCGAAACCGGCGCGGGCGCTACGGTGCAGGTCGTGACCAACGAGGAGACCAACGAGACCGAGACGCGCGAGGTCAAGGTGGGTCTGAAGAACTCCAACACCGCCGTGATCGAGGAAGGCCTCAAGGAAGGCGAGACCATCCTGGTGAGCGCTGGCTCCGCGGATGTACAGTAGGCCGTCCGATGCTGCCGGTAATTGACATACGCAACGTGCACCGCATCTACGAGTCGGAGGCGGGCTACACCCACGCGCTCAAGGGCGTGTCGCTGCAGGTGCAACGGGGCGAGTTCCTCTGCATCATGGGCCCGTCCGGCTCGGGCAAGTCCACGCTCATGAACATCCTGGGATGTTTGGACACACCCACGGCGGGCACGTTCAAGCTCGAGGGCGTGGACGTCTCCACGCTGGACGATGACGAGCTCGCCGAGCTGCGCGCCACGCGTCTGGGCTTCGTCTTTCAGTCATTCAACCTGCTGCCGCGCGCCACGGTGCTGCGCAATGTGATGCTGCCGCTGGTCTACTCCGACTGCCCGGTGCGCGAGCGCGAGGAGCGTGCCGTGCGGGCGCTCTGCGCGGTGTCGCTCCCCGAGCAGTACTTCGATCACAAGTCCAACGAGCTTTCGGGCGGCCAGATGCAGCGCGTGGCCATTGCGCGCGCCCTGGTCAACGACCCTGCCGTGATCCTGGCCGACGAGCCTACCGGCAACCTCGACTCGGCGACGGGGGAGATGGTGCTGCGCACCTTCCGCCGCCTGCGCGACGAGGGCAAGACCATCGTGCTCATCACGCACGACCCCGAGGTTGCAAACTGGGCCGACCGCACGGTGCACATCCGCGACGGCAAGCTGCTGACCGACGACGAGGAGCGCGCCCTCATTGCGGCCAATCCCACCACAAGGAGCACCACATGAGAATTCGCGACCTTGCCGTCGAGACGGCTTCGGCGCTCGATGCCAACCGCGGCCGCAGTCTGCTTACCATCCTGGGCATCGTCATCGGCATCACCGCGGTCATCTCCATGACGGCGCTCATCGGCGGCATCAAGCAGTCGCTGATCGGCGAGCTGGGCCTCAACCAGGCGCGCATGGTCAACATCTACGCCTTCGTCGAGCGCGACATCACGCTGGACGACCTCGAGCGCCTCAAGGAGCTCATGCCCGAGTACGAGACCCTCGTGGGCACGGGCTCTGCGGGCGGAACGGCCAAGTCGGAGGAGAAGAGCTTCGAGGCCACGGTAACCGGCACCCTGCCGGAGTACTTCCGGGTGATGGGGATCAAGTTCATCGAGGGCAGCTCGTTTACCGACGAGGACCAGGAGCGGGGCAACCTGGTGGCGGTGCTGGACCAGGGTGCCGTGCGCAAGCTCTATGGCTCGAACGACAAAAACGTCACCGGGCGAACCATCCTGTTGAACGAGGTTTCCTACCAGGTGGTGGGCGTTGTTGAGTCTGAGGCGGGGATGGGTGACTTTGGCACGGTGTACCTGCCCTTTTCCACCTGCGCGGCGCGGGTGAGCGGCAGTTGGTCGGTGGGCAACATCATTGGCCTTGCCACTGAGGAGGCCGACCTGGGCACGATTGCCGACACGACCATGGCCAAGCTGACCGAGTACTTCCAGGTGCCCGAGGACACCGCGGAGGATACCTTCTTCATCTACACGATGCAGTCGATGATTGACGAAGTGAACGCGATGATGGGCTCCTTCCAGCTGATCATGACCGCCGTCGCGAGCGTGTCGCTGCTGGTAGGCGGCATTGGCATCATGAACATGATGCTCACCAACGTCACGGAACGCATCCGCGAGATTGGCCTGCGCAAGGCCCTGGGCGCCCGTCGCTCCGACATCACGATGCAGTTCCTGCTCGAGGCGATTTGCCTGTGCCTTGCCGGAGGCATCATTGGCATAGCCCTTGGCTACGTGTGCGCCTACGCGCTTGCCGGCGTGGCAGGCAGCTCGCTGAGCACGGGCATGGGCTTTGGCGGGTCGGAGATCAAGCCGGTCATCGACATGAGCTCGGTGCTGATGGCCACCGGCATCTGCGTGCTCATCGGCGTGGTGTTTGGCTACTATCCCGCCAGCCGCGCCGCCAAGCTCGACCCCGTAGAATCTCTCCACTACCAGTGATTTGTTACGGGCAACTAAGGGACACGCCCTTTTTTGCCCTGCGGGGCAAAAAAGGGCGTGTCCCTTAGTTGCCCCGAGAAGACCCTCCCCGCCACACAAGAAGAGGGCGCGTCTCGTGGGAGACGCGCCCTCTTTTCAGGCTGTTGTTCGTCTGAGCCTAGTTATCCTTCCCGCTCTCGGAAGCGTAGAAGGTTGCGTGATCAAACTCTTCCTTGATGGTCTTGCCGTGAATAAACGGCAGCGATAGGAACTCGTCGACGGTGGGGACCAGGGGGCTGCAGTCCACAAAGTGGTTCTTGTGGTTGCGACGGCTGGTGTCCTGCGCGCGCCAAGCTTCGAAGTTGCAGTCGGTAAGGTAGTAGACGGTGTTGTCTACCTTCATATAGACAGAGTGATTGACGTGCAGGTACTCTGCCAACTGATCGTAGGAGATGTCGAGAGCCTCCGCTGCCTTCTTGCCCATAACTCGAGTCCTTTCTCTCAAGGTGTGAAACCTCATGCCTAGATGATACCCGCACCTCTCAAACACCGCCATAGCCGCCTGCGCTCATTAGGCAAGCGGTGGGTTCCCCACATGCTCTTCAATTGTATATACCGGGGCGTTTCCGCAGATGCGAGGGGGTGTGCCAGGTGTCTCCTGGGGGTCTGTTTTTGTTCTGGACGAGTGGGGATGCGCAGCTCTGATACCGTACACCCACGTTGTTGGTGTTGATTTCTGGTTTATCTGCGGTGTCTGCTTAGACGGGAGTATTATCAAAGGACGTATGACCTGCGGCGCTGTGGCGCCGCCTGAGAAACAGGGAGCTCACGTGAACAACCCTGCACAGACAAGGCCGTGCGTCGGATGCAGCATGCTCCGCAGAGCGCTGAACATACTACTAATCGCACTACTCGTTTTTGCGAGCGTCTTTGTCCCACGTACGGCCAAGGCCATGACGGCCGAGGAGTACTTCGCCAAGTCTGATGCCTTCATCAGCGACTATCGCTGGGCGAATGGCACCAGCTGGGGCAGTGGACAGCGGCCCAAGATCTCTGACTACGAGTCGTATGGCTGCTATGCCTACGGTGTCGACTTCGCGCGCTACATGTACAACGTCGCACGTACCTACACCGAGGGCGAGGTGTACTACTCTGCCTCGCAGATTCGCACGGGTGATGTCATCCGCATCGACTGGGGCTCGAGCCAGCACACGGTGGTGGTGCTCGAGCGCAAGGGCACTACCCTGCGCACGGCCGAGGGCAACATCAACGGCAAGGTCCGCGTATCCGATGCGGGCTACACCATCTCGGGCAATGGCGTCATTGCCAGCTGGGGCCAATATGCCTCGTTCCGCCATGGCTACCACTTCAACACCGGTGGCGCCGCCACGCGCGAGGAGGTTTTCGTTCCCAACCCAACCTGGCGCAACGGCACGGTCACCCGGGTTCCCTCTGGTGTTACCTACCTGCTGATTCCTGTGTGTGCGCCTAACATGGGCGTCTCGCGCTGCTACGCGTCCTATGAGAACGGCACCCGCCTCAACATTTGGCCCACGGTGGCCGAGAACGAGTCGTGGCAGTTCCGCTTCACGGCGCAGACCGACGGAACCTACGGCATCCAGGCAGGCGACACGGGCAAGTACCTGCACGTCGACCTGAACGCCGGCACGCGCGGCAACGGTGCTCGCGTGGTGCTGTGGGACGGGTATGGCTCGGACAACAGCAGCTGGTGGGTTGAGGACAACGGTGACGGCACCTACTCCTTCCGCAACCGCGGCACCGACCGTTACTTCGACGTGACGGGCGGCCTCAACGAGATGGGGACCATGATCGAGCAGTGGGAGGGCAACAGCACCAATGCTCAGAAGTTCCGTCTGGTTGAGGTCAAGGAGAACTACGGCGGCGGCTCGGACGATGCCGACTATCCCTTCACCGACGTCAATGGCCTGACCCCGCACGTCGAGGACATCGTGTGGCTCCAGGAGCAGGGCGTGACCGAGGGTTATCCCGACGGCTCGTTCGGCGGCGAGCTGCCCATCCTGCGCCAGGACATGGCAGCGTTCCTCTATCGCATGGCGGGCTCTCCCGACTACGAACCCACGGATGAGGAGCGCACGGCCTTCGATGACGTGGACGAGAACACGCCCCACGCTAAGGAGATCTGGTGGTGCGCGTCGCAGGGCATCGCCACCGGTTGGCAGTCCTACTATGGGTCGGTATTCAAGGGCGAGGAGCTGGTTCTGCGCCAGGACATGTCCGCATTCCTCTACCGTCTTGCCACCTACCTGGGTTCAAACATGACGGTGCAGGCAAGCTATAACAATGCCTTCACTGACGTGGACTTTAGTACCCCGCACTACGACAGCATCATGTGGTTGGCCAGCACAGGCATCTCGGAAGGCTACCCCGACGGCTCGTTCGGCGGCGGGCTGCCCATCCTGCGCCAGGACATGGCGGCCTTCCTGCATCGCCTGTCCTCAGTCGCACAGGGAGCCCGCTAACCTGATCTAACAGGAAGCTAAGGGACACGCCCTTTTTGCCCCACGGGGCAAAAAGGGCGTGTCCCTTAGCTTCCCTTAGCTCTCCAGGATGATGCGGGCCAGCTCATCGGTGGTGTCGGCGAGTGTGGTGGCGCCTGCCGCGAGCAACTCGGCCACGTCGCGGTATCCCCAGGTGACGGCGATGCAGGCGCAACCAACGTTGGCGGCCGTCGCCACGTCGACCTCGGAGTCTCCCACGTACACGATGTCGCTCGCGGCAAGCCCAAGCTTGTCCATCACGGCAAGAACCGTATCGGGGGCGGGCTTGCGCCGCACGCCCTCGCGCTCGCCGGCAATGGCGGCAAAGGTCTGCGGGAAATACGACTCCATCAGGTCCTGCACCGCCGCGTCACCCTTGTTCGAGACGACGGCGAGGGAGATGCCCGCCTCCTTCAGCTGCGCGAGCAGCTCGGGGATGCCGGGATAGGGTTCGGTGTGGTCCTCGTCGTGCGCTAGGTAGTAGGTGTTGAAGATGGCAAGCGCACGCTCCTGCAGCTCGTCGGGCGTGCCGTCGGGCGTGGCCAGGCGAAAGAGCTGTCGATACCCGTTGCCCACGAAGCGTCGCACCTCCTCGCGCGTGCGCGGTGGCAGGCCCACTGCCTCCAGGGCGTGGTTGGTGGCAAGGAAGAGGTCCTCGAGGGTATAGAGCAGGGTTCCATCGAGGTCGAAGACGACCGCCGTATAACGCATTGCCAGCTTCCTTCCCGTCACGTTGCGCCCGATTGCGCTGCCTGAGCGTATCATGGGCGCAAGGGAGGTGTGCCCTATGGGTGAGAATCAATCAAAAGTTGACAATAGCGGCAACGCGCGCAAGCGCAGGTGGCCGTTGGTCCTGCTTGCCGTGCTGGCCTGCGCGCTTGTAGCGGGTGGCGTGGCACTGGCGCTTAAGGCAGCGAGCTCGCATAAGGAGCCTGCTCCCGCCGCGCAGAGCGCGCCGGCGGAAGAGGTGCTGGTGACGGAGGAGGCTGCGCCAGAAGTGGCGCCGCCCGAGCCAGAACCTGTCCAGCCGGTGAACATTCGCCTCATGATGGTGGGTGACATCCTCTTGCACATGGGCGTCATCGAAAGCGGAAACATGGGCGATGGTACCTACAACTTCGACCACCTGTTCACACCCATCTTGGGCGACATCGCCGAGGCGGATGTGGCCGTGGTCAACCAGGAGACCATTCTGGGCGGAACCTCGTGGCCGTACTCAGGTTACCCGAGCTTCAACGGGCCCCAGGAGGTGGGAGACGCCGAGGTGAACGCTGGCTTCGACGTGATCCTCAAGGCCACCAACCACACCTTCGACATGGGCTATGCCGGCGTGAAGGCCGAGCTGTCGTACTGGGCCGATAACCATCCGCAGATGAAGGTGATTGGTGCCGCAGACCCCGACGGGGAAGGAATCGCCCCGGCGGGCGGAACGTCCCCGGCAGGCGCCTATATCTTCGAGAAGGAGGGCTTCCGCGTCGCTCTGCTCAACTACACCGATGTCCTCAATGCCAACGTGGACCTGGAATACGACCACAACGTGATTGGCATCATGAACGAGGATCGTATCCACACAGACGTTGCTGCGGCGCGCGAACAGGGTGCCGACCTGGTGATTGTGTTTGCGCACTGGGGCGAGGAGTACGAGGAGAGCCCGGTTGAGAGCGAGCGCTACTGGGCGGGCGTCATGCAGGATGCCGGGGTAGACGTGGTGATCGGCGGGCACCCGCACGTGATCCAGCCCGTGGAGGTGCTGGAGCGAGACGGGCGCAAGATGCTCGTGTGCTGGTCGGTAGGCAACTTCGTCTCAACGCAAAACGACGCCCGCAACATGGTGGGCGGCATGGTGAAGCTCAACCTGGTGAAGGACGGGGTAGGTGCGCGCGTGGACACCTACGAGTTCATGCCCACCGTCACGCAGAAGGAGCCCTACACCACCAACATGTGCGCCTACAAGCTGAGTGACTACACCGACGAGCTGGCCGCGCAAAGCACGGTGAGTGCGTGGGCAGGGGAGGGCGGCACGCTCGGCTGGTATCTGGACTACTGCGCCATGGTGCTGGGCGACGCCTTCGACTGGGACACCCGCTCGGTGCACGGAACGCTGTAGGGGCCGCGCAGCAACGGCTGGCGTGCGTGCACAGGTGCCATTTCAAAGGGGCAGGGGTATCGCCCCTTTGAAATGTAATAACTCGAGCGTGTTGGGGCAATTAGGGGACACGCCCTTTTTTGCCCCGCGGGGCAAAAAAGGGCGTGTCCCTTAATTGCCCCTCGCTGTTGTGTCGCTGCGCTGGGTATCTAACAACTTTGATGACCGCCCCCTCTGGGGGCGGTTTCTCGTAGTACAATCGCCTATCGTGTGCGCACGCCGTCTACGTGCGCGCGACGTCTGCTGGAATTCCGCCCGTACCGACACGGGGCGGCAACGACGAGAGGACCCGTCTATGAGCTTTTCCCTTCACACCCACACCTGCGGCGAGCTGCGCAGCGACAACATCGGAGAGAAGGTCACGCTCACAGGCTGGGTGTGGCGCCGCCGCGACTTTGGCGGGCTCATCTTCATCGACCTGCGCGACCGCGAAGGCCTGACGCAGGTGTTCTTTGACCCCGACCTGTGCGACGCCGACACCTTCGCCACGGCCGAGACGGTGCGTCCCGAGTGGCCCGTCCTGGTGGAGGGCGAGGTGCGCCACCGCATCGAGGGCCAGACCAACCACAACCTCGCAACCGGCGAGATTGAGCTGCTGGCCTCCAAGATCGTGGTCCTCAACACCTCCCAGACGCCTCCCTTCCAGATCGAAGATCACGTGGAGACCTCCGAGGACATCCGCCTGCGCTACCGCTACCTCGACATCCGTCGCCCGTCGATGATGGCCAACCTCAAGCTCCGCTCCGACTTCACCTTTGCCATCCGCCAGGCGCTGCACGACCGCGCCTTCATGGAGGTCGAGACGCCGGCGCTGTTCAAGTCGACGCCCGAGGGCGCCCGCGACTTCCTGGTACCCTGCCGTACCCAGCCCGGTCACTTCTACGCGCTGCCGCAGTCGCCGCAGCTGCTCAAGCAGCTGCTCATGGTGGGCGGCGTGGAGCGCTACTACCAGGTTGCCAAGTGCTTCCGCGACGAGGACCTGCGCGCCGACCGTCAGCCCGAGTTCACGCAGGTGGACATCGAGATGAGTTTCGTCGACCAGGACGACGTCATGGGCGCGCTCGAGGCCGTGCTCTCCGATGCCTTTGCCAAGGTGGGCGTGCAGATGGAGCTGCCGCTGCGCCGCATCGCGTACTGGGACGCCATGGACACCTACGGAACCGACAAGCCCGACACGCGCTATGGCATGGAGCTGCACGACGTGACCAGCATCTTCGCTGAGTCTGGGTTCAAGCTCTTCGCCTCGGCCGCGGCCGCCGAGGGCCAGCACATCAAGGCAATCTGCTGCCCGGGCGCCGGCGTGTGGGGCCGCTCCAAGATCGACAAGCTCGCAAACGTAGCTGCCACCTTTGGTGCCAAGGGCCTTGCCTGGGTTGCCTTCAAGGCCGACGGCTCGGTGCAGAGCCCCATTGCCAAGTTCCTCTCGGAGGCCGAGATCGCAGCCCTCAAGGAGGCCATGGGCGCCAACGACGGCGACCTCGTGCTGTTTGCCGTGGGAGAGCGCATGGCCACCGACGAGATCCTGGGCGGCATGCGCACGCACATGGCAGACGTGCTGGACGTGCCGCGCGAGGGGCACGACTTCCTGTGGGTCGTTGGCTTCCCGCTGGTTCACTGGGATGAGGACCGCCAGGCCTACGCTGCCGAGCACCAGCCCTTCACCCAGCCCGTTGAGGCCGACATCGAGCGCCTTGAGTCCGACCCGCTCTCCGTGGGCTCCTACACCTACGACTTCGTCATGGACGGCTACGAGGCAGGTGGCGGCGGCATGCGTATCCACAACGCAGAGCTGCAGATGCGCATCCTCAAGCTGCTGGGCTTCACCGAGGAGCGCGCGCAGGAGCAGTTCGGCTTCCTGCTTGAGGCGCTGAAGTTTGGTGCGCCTCCCATGGGCGGCTTTGCCCTGGGCCTCGACCGCGTCTGCATGCTGCTGGCCGGTGCCGACTCCATCCGCGAGGTCATGGCCTTCCCCAAGACCTCCAGCGGCTCGGACCTCATGAGCGCCGCACCCAGCGAGGTGACCGAGGACCAGCTCAAGGAAGTGTCGCTGCGTCTGCTGTAAGCTGCGGCATACAAGCAATTAAGGCACGCGCTCTTTTTGCTCTGTGAGACAGACAAGGAAATTAAGGGACACGCCCTTTTTTGCCCCGCGGGGCACAAAAGGGCGTGTCCCTTAATTTCCCCAAAAGCGTTATCCTCTTACCTGTTGTGATATGCGTGAGCTGCGGCAATTCAAGGTATGCCGCTTGGGAGGCAGGAATGGCGCTCGATAGGCAGGACGGTACGTCACGCAGGGGCGGCGCTCGGCCCAAAAGGACGAGGACGCAGGGGGCGTCGGCCGATGCTCGTGCCCGCAGGAGGAGCAGCAACTCGTCCACGCGGCGCCGCCGGCGCAGCACCACGCAGGGCGATCAGAGCCTGCGCAAGGTGAACGCCGCAAGGGGCCGCAAGTATCAGACGAAGGCGGAGTGGCAGCGCCAGCGCATGATTCGCGCTGGTCTGGGCGTTGCGGCACTGATCCTGTGCCTCGTGCTGGTGTTTATGGCCATACGCGGCGTTGCTGGCTGCGTCTCGCGCGTGTTTGCCCCCAAGGAGTCCGAGAAGACGGCCCAGCAGCAGGAGCAGGAGGCCAAGGCCGTCGAGCCCGTGCAGATAGACCTGGTCATGATCGGCGACATCCTGCAGCACAGCGGCGTGTACCAAAGCGGCTTCATTGACGACAACACGCGCAACTACGACCACGTCTTCGCCCACATTGGCAGCGAGATCGAGGGAGCTGACATCAAGGTGGTCAACCAGGAGACCGTGCTTGGTGGCGACTCGTTCGAGTTTTCGGGATATCCCACCTTCAATGGCCCGCAGGAGATGGGCGACGCCGAGGCCAAGGCCGGCTTCAACGTGATCCTGCGCGCAACCAACCATGCGCTGGACGTGGGCTACGAGGGCCTTTCCAGCGAGATCTCGTTCTGGAAGACGCAGCACCCCGAGGTTGCCGTCATAGGTGCGGCTGACCCCGACGACCCCAGCACCTCCGTCGACGACCTCTACGTCTTCGAGAAGGACGGCTTCAAGGTGGCGCTGCTCAACTACACCTACGACCTCAATGGCTTCGAGGACCCCAAGGGCGCGGTCTCCATCCTGGACGAGGACCATGTGCGCAGCACGGTGAGCGCCGCCGATGCCGTGGCCGACATGGTGGTGGTCTTCCCGCACTGGGGCGAGGAGTACGAGCTGCAGCCGGTGGAGTCGCAGCGTGAGATGGCCCAGGTCTTCATGGAGGCCGGAGCCGACGTGATCATCGGCGGTCACCCCCACGTCATCGAGCCGGTGGAGGTGCTGACCGCGCCGGATGGCCGCAAGGTGCCGTGCTTCTGGTCGGTGGGCAACTTCATCAGCACGCAGATTGACAACGAGAACCTGGTGGGCGGCGTGGCCAAGGTCTCGATGACCAAGGACAACGAGGGCAACTGCCAGGTGATCGGCTGCTCGTTCGTGCCCACCATCACGCACAAGGGCACGGGCAGCAACATGACCACCTACCTGCTGCGCGACTACACCGACTCGCTGGCCGAGACCAACTACCTCGAGGCCAACGGGACGGACAACACCTCGCTGACGGTGGACTGGGCCAACGACTTCTGCCGCGAGGTGCTGGGATCGAGCTTCGACACCGCCACCGAGCAGATCGTCTTCGGGCCCGAGCAGTTTGAGCCCCAGCAGGGTGCAGCTGGCGCATCCGGGGATGCTGGCGCGGCGCAGAGCGAAGGCCGCGGCGGCGGGGCTCAGGAGGATGAGGGCGACGAGCAGGAGCTAGCCGAGGCGGCCTAGGGCCATCGGTAGCGTGGGGGAGTAGTGCCAATGGAAGAGGAACGGCCGACATACCGGGACTTTGCGCGCTGGGCACGCATGTCCGACGAAGACCTCGCGCGCGACTGCGAAGTCGAGGCCTTTCATGCGTCTGGCCCGGGTGGACAGGGAGTCAACACCACAGACTCTGCGGTGCGTATGAGGCACTTACCCAGCGGCATCGTGGTGACGAGCCGCGAGGAGCGCAGCCAGCTGCAGAACCGCGCCAACTGCCTGCGCAAGATTCGCCAGCAGCTTGAACTGCGCGCGCAACGGCCTAAGGTGCGCAAGGCCACCAAGCCGAGCAAGGCGGCACGGCAGCGGCGCCTTGATGCGAAGCATCGCCGCTCCGACGTGAAGGCCCAGCGCCGCCGCACCGACTTCTCTGACTAGGTTGTATTAGGTCGTTCATTTGGCAATTAAGGGACACGCCCTTTTTTGCCCCGCGGGGCAAAAAAAGGCGTGTCCCTTAATTGCCCCTTAATTGCCGCTACCTTACTTCGCCTGTAGACGCACGAGGAGGTAGCGCACGAAGAGCAGCGTGAACAGCACCACCATGACGGCTAGGTAGGCGTAGACGGCCCCCATGAAGCCAATGGTGTGTATCAGCGTGGTGGATACGGCTGACACAAAGATGAAGGCCGCAACGTAGAGGCGAGTGGCTGAGGCCTGCTCGCGCAGCACCGTGAGAATCTGGAACAGGAAGTCGATTGCCGCAGCAAAGCCGCCTGCCACAAGCATGAGGTACTGTGCCACCCTGAACTTCTCGAAGTCGGTGGCATACAGGAGGCTTGCCAGGGGAATGCCAAGCGTGGCGGCAAAGGCGAGCATGCCCAGCGACACCAGCACGCAGGCTCCCAGCACCAGAAGCACGATGAGGTCGAAGCGCCGACGCTTGGTGGGGTCCTGCCAGATGGTGGCCAGACGCACAAGCTGGGGCTTGTAGATGAAGCCCACCGCCATGAGGGTCATCTGGGCGGGGAAGTAGAGGGCGCTGAAGTAGACCTGGTCCTCGTAGGGCAGCGCTCCCTCCATAAGAAACTTCGGCACCGTCTCGATGAGATTGAAGAGGAAGATGGCGGTAAACGCAGGGAAGCACTCGCGGAAGATCTCGCGGACCTCCACGGCCCTCCAGGTGCGCGAGACGGGCGTCTCAAGCAGCGTGAGGGGGATCGTGATGAGGCAGACGGTAGCGGCCTCAACCAGGGCGAGAGCGACGCTGGCAACGGCCAGGCTCCGGGTAACCAGCAGAAGCGCCGAGAAGCCCAGAAGGGGCAGCAGGGCGCGCAGGGCGATGGAGATGCCCGAGAGGTAGAGCTTGTCCACCTGCTGCAGGCGTCCCTCGTAGACGTCGGCGAAGGCGTCGATGGCGCGGTAGCCAAAGGCGCCTGCCATGATGAGGGTCATGTTGGTGTCGTAGGCGCGCACCGTGCAGTACGCCCAGCCCACCGCAATCATGGCGAGGCACGTGAGGATGCGCTGCACCTTGTAGGCGGCGAAGGACTCCATCTCGTCTATGTCGGACACCTGGAAGGTCCTGACGCCGTAGTTGCCCAAGAAGAGCAGCAGCGTGGCAATGGTGAAGGCCAGGTTGAAGCGTCCGGCCTCCTCGGCGCCGGTGAGCTGCGTCGAGATGATGGTCAGCAGGGGGAAGAGGGCTCCCCACAGCGACTGGCCCAAGGTGTTCCACAGGTAGTCTTTGCTGGTCCTGCCCGCCTCGTAGAGCTGGGCGTGGTCACCCACGGGCACACGGCCAAAGACCAGCAGGTAGACGCGGTCCCACCAGGCATCAACGATTCGCCGCAGGAAGGGGACGCGTCGCTCGCCGTCCTGCTCCTCCTGTGCAGTCTTGCGCTTTCGTGTTATGGGACGTTGCATGCAAAGCCTCTCAGGTTGCCCGATACGTATCCTTGGCTCCTCTGGGCCAAAGCTGGTGTGCGCTGGGGGCAACTAAGGGACACGCCCTTTTTTGCCCCTCGGGGCAAAAAAGGGCGTGTCCCTTAGTTGCCCCCAGCTGCCAAGCTTGGTTTGACAGAGTCTTTCATTTTAACGGACTTGTCAGTTTGGCTCGGCCGCATGGGCTCATCCCCACGAGCAATGCGCACGAGCCGCATGCCCTGAGCAGTGAATTCTGCATGACGAGCATCGGTCCGGCGGCGCGGCTCGCCCATCTCGGCTATCGTGGTTCGAGCCGAGGCAAGTGGGCGATTTCCGCGCACCCGTCTCGGGCGAACGTGCGAGCTTGGCGGCATGCCCGCCACAGAGCCACCAAGGAGCAAAGATGACCGAAGAGCTGACGGGCACCCCGTGCAAGGAAGCCTACGAGCTGAGCGTGCTGCAGGCGGTGGACGTGCCCGATGCGCTGAGGGACAACATGGCCCTGTTCCTGCGCCTGGTCAGGCGCGTGCTCGACGAGTACGACCATGAGCTGCTGAGTACCTTCGACCATCTGGTGTCGCATGCCATCAAGGCTACCGTCACGACAAGGCCCACGAAGGCCTCCGAGGACGCCTTCCTTGCGGCCGCGGCGCTCATCGACGACCTTCCCATCGAGCGGATGACCTTGGTTACCAGGGCCTTTGCCGCGTACTTCCATCTGGCGAACATCTGCGAGGAGAACTACCGCGTTGCCAAGCTGCGCGAGCGCGAACGCGAGATACCCGCCGAGCACGAGGGCGAGGCGGCAAACGACATAGCGCGGGCATATAGGCGCCTGTCGGAGGAGTGCGGGCCCAACAAGGCGCGCGTGCTGCTCTCGCGCCTGGAGTTCCATCCCGTGTTCACCGCGCACCCCACCGAGGCACGCCGCAAGGCGGTGGAAGGTAAGATTCGCCGCATCGCCGGGCTGCTCGAGGAGCGCCCGCGGCTTGTGGGGGCCGACCTCGCCGAGAACGAGCGCAGGATGCTGCAGGAGATTGACGCCCTGCTGCGCACCTCTCCCATTGCCATCACCAAGCCCACGCCGGTGACCGAGGCAGGCACGATCATCGACATCTTCGACAACACGCTGTTCGAGATGGTGCCCGACGCTTACCGCCGCTTCGACGACTGGGAGCTAGGAGAGCGTGCCGGCACGGTACCGCCGGTGTGCCCTGCGTTCTTCCGTCCGGGCAGCTGGATCGGCTCCGACCGCGACGGCAACCCCAACGTCACCGCCAAGGTGAGCCGCCAGGTTTCCGAGCGCTACCGCACGCACATGCTCGAGACCCTCGTGCGCGAGACGCGCCGCGTGGGCACCAACCTCACGCTCGACGCGAGCTTCACCAAGCCCTCCCACGCCCTGGTGAACCTCTGGAGCCATCAGGTTGAGATGAGCGAGGCGCTGTCGGCGCGCGCCGAACAGATGAGCGCGAGCGAGCTGCACCGCGCGGTCATGCTGGTCATGGCCAACCGCCTTGAGGCCACCATAGCCCGCACGGCCGACATCATGTATGCCAGTGCCGACGAGCTGCTCGAAGACCTGCGCACCGTGCAGGACTCGCTTGCGCGCGCCGGTGCCGTGCGCGAGGCGTATGGCCCGGTCCAGCGGCTCATCTGGCAGGTGGAGACCTTTGGCTTCCACATGGTTGAGATGGAGTTCCGCCAGCACTCGGTGGTGCATGCCCGCGCCCTTGCCGACATTGCCGAGCATGGGCGGGGAGGCGAGCGGGGCGAACTGGCGCCCATGACGCGCGAGGTGCTCGACACCTTCCGCGCCATCGGCACCATCCAGCGCCGCAACGGCGTGCGCGCCGCCAGCCGCTACATCATCTCGTTCACCAAGTCGGCCAAGGACGTGGCCAACGTCTACAAGCTCGCGCGGCTGGCCTTTGCCCACGAGGCTGACGTGCCCACCCTCGATGTGATACCGCTGTTCGAGCAGGTGGAAGACTTGCAGAATGCCGTCCAGACGCTCTCCGAGATCATCCGTCTGCCCGAGGTGCAGCAGCGCCTAGACCAGAACGGCCGACGCATCGAGGTCATGCTGGGCTATTCGGACTCCTCCAAGGATGCCGGCCCCACCTCGGCCACCATCATGCTGCATCAGGCCCAGGAGCGCATCGCTGCCTGGGCGCGCGAGAACTACCTTGACCTCACCCTCATGCACGGGCGCGGAGGCGCCGTGGGCCGCGGGGGCGGCCCCGCCAACCGCGCGGTGCTCGCGCAGCCCAAAGGCTCGGTCAACTGCCGGTTCAAGCTGACCGAGCAGGGTGAGGTCATCTTCGCCCGCTACGGGGACCCCACGCTGGCACGCCGGCACGTCGAGTCGGTGACGGGTGCGACGCTTCTGCAGAGCGCACCGTCCATCGAGTGGACCAACACCGAGATGGGCACCGAGTTCCTCGACCTTGCCGAGCTGCTTGAAAAGAGCTCGAAGGAGCGCTACCTTGAGCTGCTCAACACCGAGGGCTTCCCCGAGTGGTTCTCGACGGTGACGCCGCTTGCCGAGATTGGCCTCATGCCCATGGGCTCGCGCCCGGCAAAGCGCGGGCTTGGCGCCACCTCGCTGGCCGACCTGCGCGCCATTCCGTGGATCTTCTCCTGGTCGCAGGCGCGCATCAATCTGGCTGCCTGGTATGGGCTGGGAAGCGCCTGCGAGGCGTGCGGCGACCTCGATTTGCTGCGCCGCGCCTACGCGGAGTGGCCGCTGTTCACCACCTTCATCGACAACATCGAGATGAGCCTGGCCAAGACTGACGAGCGCATCGCCCGCACCTACCTTGAGCTGGGGCTGCGTGAGGACCTCAGCAAGATGGTGCTCGACGAGATGGCTCTCACGCGCAAGTGGGTGCTGGCCATCGTGGGCAACGAGTGGCCCCTGCAGTCCCGCCACGTGCTGGGGCCCGTGGTGCGCATGCGCCTGCCCTTCGTGAACGTGCTCTCGCTGATTCAGGTACGCGCACTGGCCGAGCTGCGCGCAAGGGGAGAGGAGCTGACCGCCGAGGAGCGCGACCGGCTCACCTACCTCATCCTCTGCAGCGTCAGCGGCGTAGCCGCAGGCCTGCAGAACACCGGCTGATGGGAAGCCCTAGGCCCGCCCGGTGCACAAACCTGCCCGGCACTCTTCTGCTCTAAGTGATCCAGGCGGAAATAAAGGGACACGCCCTTTTTTGCCCCGCGGGGCAAAAAAGGGCGTGTCCCTTTATTTCCCAGCACCCCTTACCAGAGCCCGAACAGGCCCTTCTTCTGGTAGGGTTCCGAGCTTATCGAGAGCAGGTCGTAGCCGGTCTGGCCGATGACCTCGCGCACCTTGGCCTCGTCGAGCGGCTCCTCCGAGACCACGACGCACTGCTTCTTCTTGCGGTTGCTCTTGGCACTCTTTACCGCGAAGTTCTTACGAATGGCATCGTTGATGTGTGCTTCGCACATCTCGCACATCATGCCGTCGATGCCGATGGTAGTCTGAATCACGCCTTGACCTCCTGAGCCTTACGGTCGATCTCGCGTAGCTCCTTGAGCTGCTGCTCGTTGAACTGGATGCGCGGCGTTGCGCATTTGCTGCCGCACTCGCCGCAGCTTCCGCTGCAGCTGGCGGGGTCGCAGGTCTTGATGGAGCCACGGAGCATGCCCCGTATGATGAGCGCGACGATGCAGACGATGACGGCAACAACAACGATGTCCGCCACGTTCATACCGCACCTCCTTTCAAAGCTGTTCTACTCCATTCTAGGGCAATTAGGGGACACGCCCTATTTTGCCCCTTGGGGCAAAAGAGGGCGTGTCCCCTAATTGCCCTCCAAAAAGGAGGGCTGCCAGCATGCGCCTGCAGCCCTCCCCAAAAGTCGTACTGCCTACTTGACGAGCAGCTTGTCGGCCTCCTCATACTTCTTGATGAAGAGCATGTAGCAGACGAAGGCCAGAATGGCCACGGCAACGATCATGCCGATGGGGTTGGCGGCGCCAGCCACGGCGCGGCCAATCTGGTACACCACAAGCGCGGCGCCATAGGCAAACACGCACATGTAGCCAATGGCGATGGCGGTCCACTTGCCGTTGTTCATCTCGCGCTTGATGGCGCCCATGGCGGCGAAGCACGGCGCGCAGAGCAGGTTGAAGATCATGAACGCGAAGGC
>CACXFC010000020.1 GCA_902766835.1 uncultured Coriobacteriaceae bacterium
ATTGCGGCGGCCAACGCCACAAGCAACCCCGATGACGTGCAGCGCCAGGTCAACGATGCCCTGCGTGCGACCTTCAAGCCGGAGTTCCTCAACCGCATCGACGACGTGGTGGTCTTCCACGCGCTGGGTCTCTCCGACATCGAGAAGATCGTGGACATCCAGCTGCGCGACGTGCGCGAGCGTCTGGCCCGCGAGCGGATCACGCTCGAGCTCACCGAGGCAGCCACTGGCATGCTCGCGCTCGAAGGCCTTGACCCGGTCTACGGCGCCCGCCCGCTCAAGCGTCTCATTCAGCGTCAGGTGGTTGACAACATCGCCGGGCTCATCATTGACGGTCGCCTGCACGAGGGCGAGAAGGTGCTGGTAGACGTGGGCTTTGACGGAGCCACGCTCACGGCCATCCCGCTGCCGCAGTCCGCAGAGAAGCCGACCGAAGCCGACACGCCAATCGACCCAGACGTGGTCGAGTAGTCGAGGCAGAAGCAGGGAAATGCGGGGCCGCAGCTCAAATCGAGCTGCGGCCCTTCTCTCTCCAGAGAGCGGGTGTGTCAGGGGGACACCCGGACCTGCGGGGGCGTGTCAAAGACCATCCGAACCTGAAGGCGTGTCTGGGGGACGTACACTTTGACACACGCGGAGAAACGCTCATCCTGAGAGCGCGCCACGCGCACGGAGGCCCCCTTCATCCTGCCGGCTGACTGCGTGTGTCAAAGTGTACGTCCCCACTGACACGCCAACCCGCAGGTTGACCCCCGCCCCTCACCTTCCGCAAGCTGTGAAGACGCAAAAGCCCATGGTTACGGCCGCGGGCTGGTGTCATATACTGTCAAGAGTCCAAGACTGCAGTTCAAATGAGGGAGACGGACATGAGGTGCCCTAGTTGCGGAGCCAGCAATCCCAACGACGCAACCGTGTGCGTGGAGTGCGGGGCAAGCCTGACGCCAGAACAGAACCACACGAACGAGCAGGTAGAGGAGTCGGTTGAGCAGACGCAGGGGCCGGCGAATCAGTCGCCCGCCAACGTCGCGCGCCAGCTCGAGGAAGAGACGCGTCTGATTCAAGAGGAGACGCACCTGATTTCGCAGGAGACGACGCTGCTCGAGGACCAGATGATTGAGCGCTCCGGCGCGGCAAAGAGCCTGGTGAACGAGCCCGAAGACGAGCTCAAGCCAGAGCCGGAACCTGAGCCTGAGCCCGCTCCCGAAAAGACGGTCGTGCGTCCCAGCGCGCAGCCGCCCGAGGAGCACTTCATTGTGCGCAACACTCGCGACTACGACCACGACGCGCAGTCGGTCAACATCGCTGGCAACGCGGCAAACTTTGAGACGCTCAAGGCGCCCGTCGATTCGCAGCGCCTGCGGCGCGATCCCTACGAGCGCAGCTCGCGCAGGGGAGGCGTGCCCGGCGAGGGCAACAGTCGCAGCAAGCTGCGTCCGCTTCTTGCTGCGCTGCTGGTCGCGCTCGTTCTTGGCGGCGGCGCAGGAGTCTTGACCTACGGCATGGAGCTCTGGGGCGGCAAGACCGTTCCGAGCGTTGTTGCCGAGTCGCAGGCAAACGCCGAGGCTCGGCTGAGGGACAAGGGTCTTGAGGTCACCGTTGCAACGACGCTCGCCGACGACGCCATTGGCTTGGTAGTCTCGCAGGAACCCGAGGCGGGAAAGCGCATCCCCGAGGGCTCAAACGTCACCATTTACATCGCAGAGGCGCGCACGGTGCCCGAGGTCGTAGGCCTCAACGAGGAGGAGGCACAGGCCGCGCTTGCCGAGATGGGCGCCGAGAAGATCAGGGTCGACGTGGTTCCCTCCCAGGAGTGGGACGGAACGGTCATTGCCGTGAGCCCCGAGGTCGGGTCGGTCTTTTTGGCGCGCGAGGAAGTCGTGCTGACGGTGGCCGGGCAGTATCACGTGCCCGACGTGCTGGGAAAGAAGGAGTCCGACGCAGTCGAGGCAATCGAGGCGGCCGGCCTTAAGTCTCACGTGACCTACGTGGAGTCGAGCCAGACGGTGCGCACGGTTGTCGAGACCGTCCCCGGTCCGGGCGAGGTCATCCACAGCAGCGAGGCCGTTGAGGTCAAGGTGTCCTCGCCTTATCCCAGCGACATACATCATCTGGCGGAGTTCTTTAGCCACTCGTCCCAGGACGTGGACGCCTACCTCGAGAAGGAACAGTTCTCGCTGGGCAACGGCTTCATTGACAGCCATGGCAACGCGCTGGCCGTGTACAGCGCAAGCGACGGCAGCAAGATCACCTTCTCCTCTCAGCCTTACGTGAGGTCGCTGACCTTCCCCAAGGAGGGCTC
>CACXFC010000021.1 GCA_902766835.1 uncultured Coriobacteriaceae bacterium
CGACATCTGGGTGCGCTACGCCGACCTCTGCTTCCGCGAGTACAAGGGCCTGGTCAAGTACTGGCTCACCTTCAACGAGATCAACTGTGCCATGCACCCCGGCTTTGGCGACGTCTACGGCCTGGGCATCCTGCCCCCCGAGGACTGGGCGCTCAGCTTCTCTGCCAGTGCCGACTGGATCGACCCCAACCGCACCTTCCACGGCCTGCACAACCAGTTCGTGGCAAGCGCCAAGGCCGTGCAGATCGCCCACGCCATCGATCCCGAGAACATGGTTGGCTGCATGATCGCAGGCAGCGCGACCTATGCCTACACCTGCGACCCGCTCGATGTCGTCGACGCCCAGAAGAAGATGCGCGAGAGCAACTTCTACTGCGGTGACGTGCACGTGCGCGGCGAGTACCCGGCATGGGCTAAGGCCCTGTGGATCGAGCGCGGCGTGGACGTCGAGATGATGGAGGACCTCGCCGACCGTGACGAGGAGACCCTGCTCAACGGCGTCGTGGACTTCTACAGCTTCTCGTACTACATGAGCAGCGCGACCACGACCCACAAGGACGGCGAGGCAGGCGCCGGCAACGTCTTCTCCGGCATCAAGAACCCCTACCTCAAGGCAAGTGACTGGGGTTGGCAGATTGACCCGGTGGGTCTGCGCTGGTACCTCGGGGAGATCTACGACCGCTACCAGATTCCTCTGATGATCGTCGAGAACGGCCTGGGCGCCTACGACGAGAAGGCCGCGGACGGCAAGTTCCACGACGGCTACCGCATCGACTATATGCGCGACCACATCAAGGAGATGGCTCAGGCCATCTACGAGGGCGTGGACCTCATGGGCTACACCATGTGGGGCTGCATCGACCTCGTGTCCGCCTCCACCGGTGAGATGGCCAAGCGCTATGGCTTCATCTACGTGGACAAGGACAACGACGGCAATGGCGACCTGCACCGCGAGAAGAAGGACTCCTTCGACTGGTACAAGAAGGTCTGCGAGAGCAACGGAGCCGACCTGGGCTAACGTGCTGAGATAGTAACGGCATCCACGTATGCGACGGGCGCCCCGGCCATCTGGCCGGGGCGCCCTTGAGTCGCAATTCATATGATAGAAGGCATTCGTAAGCGGATGGTAAGCCTAGCATGCCAGTGGGTGAACGGCCGGTTTTGCGTCCTATGCGTTGAAGACGTAGCGGTCGAGCCGCTCAAATGCCTCGACTACCTGCGCGTGGGGCACGCTCACGGCAATGCGCACGAAGCCTGGGCACTCGAAGAGGCGCCCGTCGTGCCAAGTGACGCCCACATCCCAGCCCAGGCGTGGGAAGTCAGCGTAGCTCACGCCATGCGCGTCGCACCAGGCGCGGCAGTCGGCCAACAGCACGTAGGTGCCCTGGGGCTGCGCGCACTGTACGCCCTCGTAGGAGGCCAGCTTGGCGTGGGCGTAGGTGGCGTTGTCGGTGAGCACCTGGCACAGCTCGTCGGTCCAGGCAGCGCCCTCCTCGCTGTAGGCGCCTATGAGCGCGTGCATGCTCAGCACGTTCTGGCTGTTGTAGTGGCCCAGCGAGCTCTGCTTGCGCACGCGGTCGCGCAGCCACGGGTTGTAGATGACGTGGTAGGAGCCAATGAGTCCGGCCAGGTTGAAGGTCTTGGACGGGGCGTAGAGCGCCACGGTGTGCTCGTGCGCCCAGTCGCCCACCTGCTGCGTGGGAATGTGCGTGTGGCCTGCCAGTACCAGGTCGCTCCAGATCTCGTCGGAGATTACCCACACGTCGTGCTTCTGGAACAGTGCCATGGCCTGCTCCAGCTCCCAGCGCTCCCACACGCGCCCGCAGGGGTTGTGCGGCGAGCAGAAGATGGCGCAGTGGATCTTGTTGTCTACGATGCGGCGCTCCATGTCGTCATAGTCCATGCGCCACACGCCGGCCTCGTCCAGCACCAGCGGGCTGTGCACCAGGTGGTAGCCGTTGTTCTCGCAGCAGCCGGTGAAGCCCACGTAGGTGGGGGAGTGTACCAGCACGTTGTCGCCCTTGGAGCACAACACGTCCAGCGCACTCACCACGCCGCCCAGCACGCCGTTCTCGTAGCCAATGGCTTCGCGCGTGAGGTCCGCAGCGCCCTTGCGCGTGCGGTGCCAGCCGATGATAGCCTGATAGTAGGCGTCGGTCTCCTCGTAGTAGCCGAAGAAGGGATGGTCCACGCGCTCGTGTATGGCGCGCGTGACGGAAGGCGCGGTGGCAAAGCTCATGTCAGCCACCCACAGCGGGATGGAGCTGAAGCCCTCCTTGGGGCCAGCGGGGGCGAAACCGGTGCCGTCGCCCAGGCCGTCAATGGCGATGGCGTCGTGGCCGTGGCGGTCGGGGATGGTGGTGAAGTCGAAACGCATGCAGTTTTCCTTTCGCAGGCAGGGGAGGGCTTGTAGGCCCTTCCACGCTATTCATATGAGATGATAGCAGCAGGGAACGCACCAACTAAGGAGGGTACCATGGCACATTTTCCTGACGGCTTTCTGTGGGGCGGCGCGACGGCGGCAAACCAGTGCGAGGGCGCATGGAAGGCTGACGGCAAGGGTGAGAGCGTAGAGGACCACCTGACCGGTGGCGCGGTTGACCGTCCGCGCACCTACACGCGCGTGATTGACCCCGACACGTACTACCCCAGCCACGAGAGCGTCGACTTCTACGGGCACTTCAAGGACGACATCAAGCTCTTCGGCGAGATGGGCATGAAGATCTTCCGCACCTCCATCAACTGGAGCCGCATCTATCCGGTGGGCGACGAGGACGAGCCCAACCAGGCGGGCGTGGAGTTCTACCGCGAGATGTTCCAGTGCTGCAAGGACAACGGCATCGAGCCTCTGGTGACCATCAGCCACTACGAGATTCCCTGGGGCCTGTGCGAGAAGTACAACGGCTGGGCCGACCGCCGCTGCATCGACTTCTACCTCAACCTCTGCCGTACCATCTTCACCGAGTACAAGGGTCTGGTGAAGTACTGGCTCACCTTCAACGAGATCAACATGCTGCAGAACGGGGGCCTGGGCAGCTTCATCGCCGGCGGCATCATGCCCAAGGAGGACGTCGTGCCCATGGGCCTTGCTCCGGCGAACGACCCCGACGAGATCAACACCATCTATACCGCCCTGCATCATCAGTTCCTCGCTTCGGCCAAGGCGGTCAAGCTTGCCCACGAGATTGACCCCGACTACATGGTGGGTTGCATGATTGGTGGCGGCCCGTCCATCTATCCCTACACCTGCGCACCCGCTGACGTGCTGGGCACCCAGAAGCGCTTGCAGATTGGCACGTGGCTGTGCTCCGACGTGCAGTGCCGCGGCTATTACCCCGGCTATGCGCTGCGCTACTTCGCCGACAACGGCATCGACGTGCCTATGCTCGACGGCGACGAAGAGATCCTGCGCGAGGGCACCGTGGACATGTACACATACAGCTACTACATGACCAACTGCTTCTCGGCTGATCCCGAAGTGGCCCAGAGCGGCGGCAACATGGTCATGGGCACCCCCAACCCCTACCTCAAGAAGAGCGACTGGGGCTGGGCCATTGACCCGGATGGCCTGCGCTGGAGCCTGAACGAGGTCTGGGACCGCTATCAGATGCCCATCATGGTGGTGGAGAATGGCTTTGGTGCCATCGACGAGCGCGGCGAGGACGGAAAGTTCCACGATGACTATCGCATCGACTACTTCCGCGCGCACATCAAGGCCATGGACGAGGCGCTGGCCGATGGCGTCAACCTCATTGCCTACACCACGTGGGGCTGCATCGACATCGTCTCCGCCGGCACCGGCGAGATGAAGAAGCGCTACGGCTACATCTACGTGGACAAGGACAACGACGGCAACGGCGACCTGCACCGCGAGCCGAAG
>CACXFC010000022.1 GCA_902766835.1 uncultured Coriobacteriaceae bacterium
AACATCAAGTCGCAGAAGAAGCGCATCATCACCGCCGAGAAGGCGCGCAAGCGCAACAAGGCAGTCCGCTCCGAGCTCAAGACCTACATCAAGAAGGTTCGCGCAGCCGTCGAGGCTGGCAACGCCGAGGCCGCACAGGTTGCAGCCAACGCCGCAAACCGCAAGCTTGATAAGGCCGCTTCCAAGGGCATCATCCACAAGAACCAGGCTGCTAAGCGTAAGAGCGGTGTCCAGAAGCTGGTTAACACCATCAAGTAGCTTCTGACTCACATCGAGTGACTGAACGGGGACCCAAGGTGCTGCTTGGGTCCCCGTTCTGTATAGATTGCTGCAAAGACGTGTCAGCGTGCGGTAAAGAGGGACGCAAAGGGACACGCCCTTTTTTGCTCCACGGGCAAAAAAGGGCGTGTCCCCTAATTACCCCACCTGACGAACGCGGGGCAATAGTAGTTTTGACTTGTCGGGCGGGCTATTCCTCGCCCTCTTCATCGTTGATGAGAGGCCTGAAGGTGGCCGTATGCCCGCCAATCAGATCGGACTGCACGCGCTCCTCGGCATACTCCAGCGCATCGCGCATCGTGACCGAGAAGATGTCGTCCTCTTCCTGATCCTCGCGCTCCTGCTTTGCGTTGAGGGCAGCTAGGTCGTCGGGCAACTCCACATAGGCAAGCTTGTGCTGGCGCTTTGAGCGAGCGAACAGCGGAACGTACTCGAATATAGTGCTCGAGTTCTCGAGACCATACCATTGCACCGGCGAGCCGCAGAAGGCGCGGATGGCATACTTTGCCATGATGACGTTGCGGTCTCCCGAGCTGATGTCGTTAGAGGCCGAGGCGACCTTGCGGATCATGCAGAACCTGAAGTCACCCACGTCACTGTGCGTACGATAGATGGAATAGCGGTGGTGTTGGGGCGCAAGGCGGCCCTGGTTCACCATGGTCTCGACTACCTGGTAGAGGTACTCGTTGACGCGCTGGTTCACCTTGAAGCCGAGGCGCAGCTGCACCTTGAACACGAAGTTGGTACCAAAGTCGTTCACCGAGAACTCGTGCGTGTTGGGCTCGTCGGTGACTTGGACGTTAAGGAACCAGTAGGCGCGAGCACGCTTGGGCCGCTTGTTGAGAATCGAGTAGAGGATGTCGCGGTCGAGGCGCTCGAGCGACGAATCGTTGGTCAGAAACACCAGGTTGTCGGCGACAAAGGGCAGGTCCTTGTCTTCGCTGAGCTCCTTCAGCTGGTCGAGGTACTCGTAAACCGAGAGGTAGACGCTCTGGGTACGCTCGATCGCGGTGCCCCGACGCCAGATATACATGACCATGAAGATGGAGAGGGCCAGAAGCACCGTCACATAGCCGCCATGGAAGAACTTGGTGAGGCTCGACACGAAGAACATGGCCTCGATGGCCACGAACAGCACGAGGAAGAGCACCGCGAACTGCTTGCGCTTGCGAATCTTCAACAGGTAGGTGAACAGCAGGATGGTGGTCATGAGCATCGTGACCGTAATGGCCAAGCCGTAGGCTGCCTCCATGTGCTCAGAGCTGCGGAAGAGCAGCACGACGAAGATGCAGCCCGCCCACAGGATGTTGTTGACCAGCGGAATGTAGAGCTGGCCCTTGTTCTCGGAGGGGTAGTTGATCTTCATATGCGGCATCAAGTCGAGGCGGATGGCCTCGGAGATGATGGAGAACGAACCCGTGATGAGCGCCTGGCTTGCGATGATGGCGGCAAAGGCCGAAAGCACGACTGCGAAGATGCGCAGACCCTCGGGCAGCATTTGGAAGAAGGGGTTGAGGTCGGGAATGGCGGCAAGCTGCTCGTTGGTGTTGTTCACCACAATCCAGGCACCTTGCCCGAGGTAGTTCAGGATCAGGGCAGCCTTGACGAAGGGCCAACTCACGTAGATGTTTGCCTTGCCCACGTGCCCCATGTCAGAGTAGAGCGCCTCGGCGCCAGTGGTGCAGAGGAAGACGTTTCCCAACACCATGATGCCGGCATGGTTGAGCTCGTGGCTGAAGAGGAATCCGATGCCGCGCACCGGGTTGAGCGCAAGCAGCACGGCGGGATGGCTGAGGATTCCCACGAATCCCGTAACGGCCAGGAACGAAAACCACAGCGTCATGATGGGGCCAAAGCCCTTGCCGATGGTCGAGGTGCCCGCACGCTGCACCACAAACAGGCCGCAGAGGATGGCTATGACGATGGCCACGACGATGCCCTGGTTGTCGCCGATGACGCGATGCACGGCATCGATGGTGCGCAGGCCCTCGATGGCCGAGGTGACCGTCACGGCCGGCGTGAGGATGCCGTCGGCCAGAAGCGCCGCGCCGCCAACCATGGCAGGCACGATGAGCCATTTGCCGCAGCCCTTCACCAGGCTGTAGAGCGCGAAGATGCCGCCCTCGTTGTGGTTGTCCGCCTTCATGGCGATGAGCACGTACTTCACGGTGGTAATGAGTGTCATCGTCCAAATGATGAGCGAAAGGGCGCCAATGACGACGTCGGCGCTCATGGTGAGCAATCCGCCATTGCCGCTCATGATTGCCTTTAGGGTGTACATCGGCGAGGTGCCGATGTCTCCGTAGACGACTCCCAAGGTAACGAGGATCATCCCCGCGCTTAGGGGGATGCCTGCACTGTGGACGTGACGCGACACGTCGCGGCTTCCTGAGGAATTCTCCATGTCTCTCCTTACAGATCGTAGCCGGCCGAAGCGGCCGACACCGAAGGGGCAATCTATCACTGAACGAGATTCCTTGCCCGTGAGCATACCGTTTGTTGTTGCCTTTATGCAGTCTTTATGCGACCTTTATGCATGCTTTAGCTTGGTGTTTACACCCCTGCAAATGGTATAGCTGCACCCTTAATACGCACTTTATGGGAGATGGCCAACGCTTACACCATCTTTATCCCAAAGGTCGTCTACTAGCCTGATACGTGCGACTTCACGTTGCACCTCAGGAAAGGATGATCAATGGGTCGCGTAGAAACCGAGGACCAGGGGCGGCTGACCCGCTCCGAGACCTTCCTCCCCAACGACGAAGTTGACTCCCTCTTTGTCTCGCAGCGGGGCGCCAACACCTCTCGCTTCGTGGCGGGAGCAGCGGCAGTCGCGCTGTTTTGTGCGATACTTTCCCTCATCTGAACGTCCGTGGCACGCAGTTGCCGCGGCAGGCAGACGGAGGAACCGTGGCAATGCCTTCCCGGCAAAACCCTCGCGAGCACACGATGTCGCTCGGCGAGCTGATCAGCTCTCACCAAGAGAAGAGCCCGTGGCTCAACATAGCGATCATGCTCGTATGCCAGCTGGCGTCAACGGCACTTGCCATCCTGCTCGACATCCAAGGCTTCTCTGACGCCACGATCGTCATCGTGTTCACCCTCGGCGTGCTGGTGACCGCCATCCTCACCGACGGGGGCGTCTACGCGCTGGCTGCCTCCGTGATCTCCATTCTCAGCTACAACTTCTTCCTCATCTCCCCGCGTTTCTCGCTGCAGATAGACGGGCGCGACTACGCCGGCACCATCACGGCCATGTTCAGCTTCGCCTTGCTCTCCAGCTATCTGGTGGCAACCATGCGGCGCAACGCGCGCCTCTCCATGGAGGCCTCGCTGGTGGCCCAGCGCGAGCAGCTGCGCGCAAACCTGCTGCGCTCGGTCTCCCACGACCTGCGCACCCCGCTCACCTCCATCACGGGCAATGCCGACATGCTCTTGGACGAAGAGGCCGATCTTACCCCCGCAACGCGCCGGCAGCTGCTCCAGGACATCTACGATGACGCCACGTGGCTCAAGACCGTCATGGAGAACCTTCTGGCCGTGACGCGCCTCGAGGACGGCAACGTCATCCTCAATACCGACGTCGAGGTGGTTGACGACGTCATAGAGGAGGCCATGCGCCACATCAGCCGAGAGGCTAAGGACCACCAGATCGTGGTCGAGCCGTCGGACGAGCTCCTCATGGCCCGCCTCGACCCGCAGGTCATCGTCCAGGTGATCGTCAATCTGGTCAACAACGCCATCGCGCACACGCCCAAGGGCTCGACCATCACCATCTCGTCGCGCCGCGAGGGCCCCTTCGTCGCCGTGGAGGTGGCTGACGACGGCCCGGGCGTAAGCGACGAGGACAAGGAGCAGGTCTTCGAGCTGTTCTATACTGCGGGAAATGCCAGTGCCGATTCCGGGCGGAGAGTGGGGCTTGGCCTTTCGCTCTGCCGCTCGATAGTGCAGGCCCATGGAGGCACGATTCGCGTGGAGGACGCCCACCCCAGCGGGGCGCGGTTCATCTTCACGCTTCCTGCCGAGGAGGTAGCTACCAATGCCTGAGCGTACGTACTCGATCCTGGTTGTGGAGGACGACCCTGCGGTCCGCAACCTCGTGTCCACAGCCCTCGAATCGCGCTGCTACCGGCACACGGCCGTGGCAACGGGCAAGGCTGCCATAGCGTCGGCCGCCACCAGCGATCCCGACATCGTGCTGCTCGACCTTGGCCTGCCCGACATGGACGGCGTGGACGTCATCAAGCGCATTCGCACCTGGTCGAACATGCCCATCATCGTGCTGTCGGCGCGCTCTGAGGACGCCGACAAGATCGAGGCGCTCGATGCCGGTGCCGACGACTACCTCTCGAAGCCCTTCTCGGTGGGAGAGCTCCTCGCGCGCCTGCGCGCCACGGAGCGCCATCTGGGCTATAGGGAGGAAGACGCCCTTCCCCAGCGGTCGGTCTTCACCAACGGCGGGCTCGTCATAGACTACGCCGCCGGCATCGTCACGCTTGACGAGGCACCGCTGCACCTCACGCCCATGGAATACAAGCTGCTGTGCCTGCTTGCCCACAACATCGACCGCGTGCTGACGCACCAGTACATCCTGCACGAGGTGTGGGGCGCATCGCAGGAGGGCGATTTGGCCTCACTGCGCGTCTTCATGGGGACGCTGCGCAAGAAGATCGAGGATAACCCCTCGCGGCCGCGCTACATCCAGACGCACGTGGGCGTCGGCTATCGTATGGTCAGGGTCTAGGCAGCCCCACAGACGGCAAGCACGAGCCGCGTGAACTCTATCTTGGGGTCCGCTCCCGTCTTGAGCGCCTTGTCGGCACGCGCGCACGCCGCAAGGGCGCGCGAGAGCTCTCCCCTGCCAAAGCGGGCCGCCCAGCGCGCATGATTCTTGATCTGCCACGCCTGCTTCCCCAAGGCCGGGGCCACATCGCGCGCCTGGCCCCGCTGCGAGAGCGACTGGGTGCACACCAGCTCGCGCAGGCGCCCCACCAGCATGGCCACCAGCGCAATCTCCGAGGGGTTCTGCATGAGCTGATAGAGCTCGAGCGAACGGCGCGCGTCACGTGCGCTCACGGCGTCGAGAAAGTCCCAGGGCTTCACCTCGGCCGTGCGCGTCACATAGCGCTCGACGTCCTGCAAGGTGATGACGCCAGCGGCACGGCACAGCTCGGAAAGCGTCCCAATCTGGCGGTCGAGCATGGTGGTGGACTCCCCCACGCGCGACACCAGCTCCTCTGCGGCGCGTCCCTCGATGCGCATCCCGCGCTCCTGCGCCATGTGGGCGATGCTCTTGGGCAGGTCCCAGCGCTTGGCGGGAGCGCACTCGATGATGGACTTGTCGCCGACCTTGGCCACGGCCTTGTACAGGCGGGCTGTCTTGGGCAGCTTCTCGGCCACCAGACACAGCACACAGCTGGGGTTAGGGTCGGCAAGGTAGGTGATGATCGCCTCGGAGACCTCCTTGGGCAGATGCTCCGCGCCACTGATGAGCACGAGCCTGAATCCGGCGCCAAAGGGCAGCGTGTTGAGCGAACCCAGCAGCTCCTGAGGCTCCATCTCGGATGTGGCCACGCGCTCGTCGAGGTTGAACGCCTCGAAGCCAGGCTCGAGCCGCCGCTTCAGCCGCGCCACGACCCGCTTTGCCCTCAGCTCGTCTGACCCCACCACCAGATAGGCGGCAAGAAGCTCGTTTGCCATCGATGCGTCCTCCCTTGTCCTAGACCCATCAACTATAGCCCTTCGCACGTGATGCGACACTAGTCGGCTATGGGGAGCGGACGGGCCGTAACCACCTTGGGCCCTGTGGCGCCCGGCCTCACCTCCACGTCACCCACATCCTTGGTGCACAGCACCACCGAGCCCCCGGCTTGGAGCATCTCCACGCAGGCGGGCGCAGGGTGCCCGTAGCGGTTGTTCTCGCCGGCACTGGCCACGGAGACCTCGGGCGTCAGCGCAGCCACCTCGTCGGGTGTGAGCGAGACCTCAGAACCATGGTGGCCCACCTTCAGGAGGTCTATGTCGCCCACATCTCCCGAAGCGACGCAGGCGCCTGTCTCGTCGCGCTCGGCATCGCCGGTGAGCAGCGCGCTCAGGCTCTGCCCCGACTTCTCGTAGCGTGCCAGCAGCTCCATCGATTCGCAGTTCTCGTCGCCGTCGACCGCCACCGTGGGCCAGACTACCCGCAGCGCGTAGCCGCCGACATGCAGCGTGTCCCCATAGGCCAGCTCGCCGGGAGGCACCCCGCTTGCCGCAAGGCACATCTGGTGAATACTTTCGGGCATCGCCTGGGCCACGCCCCGCGCCACATACACCTGGTCGCAACCCATCGCCTCCCCCAGGGCCTCAAGGCCACCGTAGTGGTCGTCATGCAGATGTGTGAGCACCACCGCATCCAGGTGCAGCACGTGCTGGCGGGCAAGCGCTCGTACCACTGCGTCATCGGGTGGACCCGTGTCCACCAGCACCGCAGCAGAGCCATCCTGCACCAGGATCGCATCGCCCTGCCCTATGTCGAGCACGACGATGCGCGGGCTCGCAAACACCCGCCACCGCACGAGCGCGCCCGCAAGGACGAGGACACATGCCGCGCCCACCATGCCCACGGCGTGCCGAGACACCCGGGGCCACGCGATGAGAATGGCCAACAGGGCGAGGACGGTGATGATGGCGAGGGGCGCCTCGAAGGACGTGACCGTGACGCACGACCAGGGAAGCCGTGCGAGTGCGCGCACCACCCTCAGGGGCAAGGCAGCCAGCGCGTCGCACACGCCCGCGGCAAGGCCGGCTGTGCCAGCCTGGGCCAGCACGCAGACGCCAAGCCCAAGCGCCATGAGTGGGCTCATGAGCGGTGCGAAGACGAGGTTGGTGACAGGGGCTACCAGAGACAGCTTGCCAAACGCACGGGCCGTTACCGGAAGCGTGATGGCCTGGCACACCAGGCACGCGCCAACCGAGGCGCGCGTCGCATCGAGTGCCCCTGTGATGGCCCTTCGCCTGCTTCCCTGCACCCAGCGAGGCATCTGCGGCGTTGGCGCCAGCACGGTCAGCGCGTAGCTCACGTAGGACGCATAGAGGCTGAGCCCCACAACCGAGAGGACGGAGAGCTGGTAGCCCAAGGAGGCGGCGAGCGTAGGGTCCCAGAGCAGAAGGACGAGGGCCACCACCGCAACCGAGGAGAGCCCGTGCGTGCGCCTCCCGCGCATCTGCGCGCCAAAGGCCACCACCGACATCGCCCACGCGCGCACGGCGGAAGGCGGTGCCCCACAGAAGAGCACGAAGAGCCCTGTGGCTGCCGCCAACGCAACTATCCGGGCGGGAAAGCCAGCACGTATGCGTACCATCAACTTCGAGACCAGAAGGCTCACGAGTGCGATGTGGGCACCTGAGACCGCAATCAGGTGCGCGATGCCACATGACGAGAAGTCATCGGTGAGCCCGCAGGCGTCAAGCGCCTCGCGGTTGCCGCAGACGCAGCCGGCCACGAGCGCGCGGCCCTCGCCCTCCCCGGGCTTCAAGGCCGCAAGCGCGCGCCTGCGCGGAACCTCAAGAAGCGCACGCAGGCCATCCTCGTGCGTCAGATGGAGGACGCGCACGACGGTGACGCTGCAGCACACTCCCTGCTCCCAGCTCCTGCGGCCGTAGTCGTCAGGCGAGAGCGGCTTGAGGCGTCCCACGCACGATAGCACGCTTCCCCGCTCAAGGCGCTCAGCTGACGAGAGCCACACCACACCCGTTTGCTTCCCCGCCACCAGAGCCTGTGCCCGGCAGCGATAGCCATACTCAGAGGCCGTGGCATCGGATGCGACGCGCAGCCTCCACGACGAGACGGCACTCGACGCAAGGGCGTCTCTCACCCTAGCCTGCACCTGGTAGCGCCATCCCGCCGCACAGACGCCCAGCGCCGCCGCCACAAGGAGGGCACACAGCACTTGCGCCACCTCGTGTGCGCCCTTGCGCTGCAGGGCCACCAGGCAGAGGGCTGGCACCAGCGCTGCCGCGCCCCCTGCCACCGCGACCTTTGCCAACTGCTCGGATGCAGCGCCAAAGCTATGCGAAGCCACCGCATGCACGGCAGCCCACGCACCTGCCAGACACCAGAGCGCCGCCGGCACGTGGGGACGCGGAGGCAGCTGCGGCTCCTGCCTATACACAGATGTGGTCCCGTAGCTTCGCGAACTTCTTCTCGCCTATGCCCGACACCCGCATGAGGTCCTCAACGCTGGCATAGGGGCCGTTCTGGTCGCGCTCGTCGACGATAGCACGGGCCGTCACCTCGCCCACGCCTGAGAGGGTCTGCAGCTCCTCGGCACTCGCCGTGTTGATGTTCACCAGCGTGGTCCCCGCGCCAGAGCCCGTGGCGCCCGATGTCTCGTACTGTCCTGCAGAGGGAACGGCAAGCGGAGCCTGGGCCTCCTCGCCTGCCCGAGGTATGTGGATCTTGGCTCCGTCTGACAAGGGCTCGGCAAGGTTTACCGAGGTCGTGTCGGCATCTTCGGCAAGTCCTCCCGCGGCTGTCACGGCGTCATACACCCGCACGTCGGCACCCTCGAGCGCAACTACACCAGGCGCGCCCACAGCGCCGTCCACATGGACCACGTAGCGTGTCGCGGCCTGCTCCTGCGGCCCAGCGCCTTCCTGAACCTGCGCATCAGGACTCTCTTGCTGCGCGACTGGCCCCTGATCGGCATCTGCCGCGCGCTCGATGACGGTCTCAGCAGGACGCATCTGCCATGCGGCGCCCGCTAAAGCCGCGCAGGTGCAGCACGCAGCAAGCGCCACCGCGACTCCCCTGCCACCCAGAAGACCCCATCTGCCCAAGGTCCGTCGCACCGCAGACGAGCGATACCTTCGTTGTGCCATAGAAAATCACCCCCACCTTCATGGTGGGGGTGACGTGAACCAGGCGATGCGTAAATCTCAATCTAACTACGCTTCCGGTTGTGACTTTGTCGCAGCCCGGTAGGTCGCAGCCCAAAAAGAGCGTCTACCTGCAGATTGTTCACACTCTTAGCTTCGTGGTGCGAGTTCTCTGTGCCAGGTTTTCATCTCTTTTGGCGCCTTATAGCTCGGACAATGGTCGAAATCGACATATTCGATCGAATTGACCAAATCTTCGATCATCGTTTCGTGGTCGAACGATTCCCAAGCCTCGTGAACCGCGTCGAGGCGCGCGTGCGTCTCGGGCCTGCGCGGCATGAACAGCGTGCAGCAGTCCTCGGCGGCCTGCGAGCTGATGTCGTGCGTGCCAATCTGCTCGGCGCGGCGCATGATCTCCATCTTGTCGGAGCCAATGAGCGGGCGAAGGATGGGCATCGACGCCACCTCGTTGACCGCTGCGATGTTCTCGAGCGTCTGCGAGGCCACCTGCCCCAGTGACTCGCCCGTCACCAGCGCCTTTGCCCCCTCGAGCTGCGCTATGCGCTCGGCCACGCTGAGCATGACGCGTCGGTAGGTGATGATGCGCAGGCCCTGCGGCACGCTGAGCGATATCTCGCGCTGGCGCTCGCCGAAGGGCACCACGTACAGCCTGCCAATAAGGCCTGCGGGAGCGAGTGCCTGGACGATGTCCTGGCAAAGCCACTCGCTGGAGTCGGAGGTCATGGGACGCCCCGAGAAGTGCACCGGCACGCAGATTGCCCCGCGCCGGCCGACCATCCAGGTGGCCACCGGCGAGTCGAAGCCGCTCGAGAGCAGGGTCACCACCTTGCCGGCCGTTCCCACCGGAAGGCCACCCACGCCCACCATGGAGGCGGCGTAGACGTACACGGAACCCTGCACAACGAGCACGAAGACCGTCACGTCGGGGTCGTGCATCTTCACCTTCTTCGTGGGGAAGGCCTCGCAGAGGACCCCGCCCACAAGCTGGTGAATGTCTAAGGTGTGCAACTCGTAGGTGGTTGCGGAGCGACGGGCATGCACCTTGAAGGTCTCGAAGGGACCCGCCTCGCCCAGTGCCCGCACGGCCGCCGCGCAGTACTCCTGCTCGTTCAGGCTGCAGAGGTAGGCCAAAGAGACGCGCGCGACACCAGGGACGCGCGCGATTATCTGGGCTTGCTCGACGGTTGCCTGACCCGACTCAAACGTGACCAGAATATGGCCGGACACGCGGCGAATGTTGGTTACCTGCTGTCCGCGCAAGGCACGATGCAGGTTCTTCACGAGCTGGTTCTCGAAGGTTGCACGGTTCTTGCCCTTGAGGCCAATCTCGTGGTAGTGAACAAGACAAACGCGTTGAGCCATGGCTTAGAGGTTCTGCTGGACTTTTTTGTTCGAGCCCTTGATGTCCTCGTCAAAGGCGTCCTGGACGAAGCTCAGGGTACCGGCATCGATCTCTTCCATGGCAATGGACACGGGGTCCTCGCCGGAGATGACCGTGGTGATGTCGTCGAACTCCTGAACTGCGGCAACGCGCAGATGCTGGCCGCGCACCATGTTGTTGATGTCGCACGCCCGCTTGGAGGCGATAGAGCACAGAAGGAAGGGGTTGTGCTCGGTCTTCTCGAGCAGGCTATCGATCTCGGGCTTAGTGACTGCCATCTTGATCTGTACCTCCATCGGTTTCGTAGCGCTCGATGAGCTTTTCAAGCTGGTCGACCGCCACATCGAGGTCGTCGTTGACTATTGTCGCATCGTAGAGCGACGCATGGTCCATCTCCCATGCCACACGCGAGAGGCGAAGCGCGATCTTCTCCTCGCTTTCGGTGCCACGCCCACGCAGCCGCTGCTCAAGAGCCTCAAGCGACGGCGGCGCCACGAACAGGAGCACCGAATTGGGGATGGCCTTGCGCACGTTGAGGGCACCCTTGACGTCAATCTCCAGGATGACTGAGCGCCCCTCGTCGAGGTAGCTGTTCACCTCGCTCCAGAGCGTGCCATAGCGGTTTTCGAAGTGGCCGTCCCACTCGACGAAAGCGCCCTCGGCCACCAGGGCCATGAAGCGCTCTTCCGTCATGAAGTAGTAGGAGACGTCTGGTACTTCGCCCTCCCGTGGCGGCCGCGTGGTAGCGGAAACCGCCAGGCCAAGGTCGGGGCGCCTGTCTCGCACACGCGAGACCAACGTGCCCTTTCCCACACCTGACGGTCCGGAGATGACGAAGACTCTGGCTGCGCGTCCCACTACTTGGAGAGCGCCTCGAGCAGCTGCTCGCGCTGGCGAGCGCCGAGGCCCTTGACGCGGCGAGAAGGCGAAATGCCAAGGTCGTTCATAATCTTGGCAGCCTTGGCCTTACCATAACCAGGAAGAGACTCGATGAGGGCAGAGACCTTCATGCGAGCGGCAATGGGATCCTCGGAGTCGAGGACGTCCTCGAGGGTCGTGTCGCCCTTCTTGATCTTCTCACGCAGCTCGGCACGGGCGTGGCGGGCAGCAGCGGCCTTCTCAAGGGCAGCCTTGCGCTGCTCGTCGGTGAGCTGAGGTAGTGCCATGGTTCCTCCAAACATCGGACACATTACTGAATGCTAGTTGCTCGTGTTGTCATACTAGCAGGTCAAACACACGGGAATTCATATTGACGCTCCATGCCCCGTTTATCAAGCCCTTTTCAGACAACACCCACATAATTTGCGCTCTCTGAGCCGTTTGCGTCGCGAAAGCTGCAAAACAAGTGGTAAAGGGCATGAATCAAGTGTTGCATCAAATGCGCCAAGTTGCAAGCTAGCTCATAAGCTCTTCAACTATAGCCTCAAATGCCGCGGCAGGATCTGCTGCGTGGGTGATGGGGCGTCCGATGACGAGCTTCGAGGCACCAGCCGCAATGGCAGCCGCCGGCGTCGAGACGCGCTTCTGATCGCCCAGCTCTGCGCCAGCAGGACGGACGCCCGGGCACACGATGAGGGCATCGGGGCCCAGCAGCGCACGCATGTCGGCCGCCTCCTGCGGCGAGCACACGATGCCGTCCGACCCGGCGCCAACGGCCAGCGATGCAAGGCGCGCGACCTCGCTCGAGAGCTCGTCGGTCACGCCGATGGAGGCCAGCGCATCTGCGTCCATGCTCGTGAGGACCGAGATGGCCACCAGACGGGTGCGCTCTCCCCCGCGCTCTGCGGCGGCTTCCTCCACGCCGGCGCGACCCTCGGCAATCATGGCAGCGCCACCAAGGCCGTGAATGGAGAGGATGTCGGCACCGCACAGCGAGGCGGAGTGCGCCGCGCCGCGGATCTGGAACGGGATGTCATGCAGCTTGAGGTCGAGGAAGACGCGCAGGCCACGGGAGCGCATGTCGTCGACGATGACCGGCCCATAGCGGTAGAACAGCGTCATGCCCACCTTGACCCAGACGGCCTTTCCCGACAGCTTGTCGGCCAAATCCAGTGCGGTCTCGCGGTCGCAGTCGAGCGCGATGATGATGGCGTCGCGCGCCTCTTGTTCGCTTAGCATTCGAAGGCTCCAATCAGCTCGTTGATGTCTTGTACCCCCTGCTCTTCGGCCCACTGTTCCAGCTCGGCCAGAATGCGGGGCACGCAGGTGGGATCGTACATGTTGGCCGTGCCCACAGACACGGCGGTAGCGCCTGCCAGAATCATCTCTGCGGCTCCCTCGCCGCTGCTCACGCCGCCAATGCCGCAAAGGGGTATCTTGACCGCCTGGGCGCACTCCCACACCATGCGCACGGCGATGGCGTGGATGGCCGGCCCCGACACGCCAGCCGTGGGCCTGGAGAGGCGGCTCTTGCGCGTGCACACGTCGATGCTCATGCCCGGGATGGTGTTGATGAGCGAAAGCGCGTCTGCGCCGGCGTCCTCGAGCGCTCGTCCTATCTCGGCAACGTCATGGGGCGCCATCTTGACGACCACCGGGCGCTGCGTCCTGGGACGCACGGCGCGCATGACCTCGGCTGCGGCCTCTGGCGTGGCTCCCATGGCGGCCCCTCCGGCTGCGATGTTGGGGCACGAGATGTTGACCTCGAAGCCCGAGGCGAAGGGAGCGAGCTCCTCGTAGAGCTCGGTGGCGCGCACGTACTCCTCGATGGAGTGGCCCGCCACCTGGCAGATGACCTGACAGCCCTTGTCGCGCAGGCCCTGGAGGTAGGCACCGTACTCGTCCACGAAGCCCCGGACGCCGGGGTTCTGCAGGCCAACGGAGTTCATGATGGCAGATCCCGGCAGCTCAGCCAGACGCTGCGCGGGATTGCCCTGCCAAGGCTCCGCCGCGACGCCCTTGCAGGTGATGGCGCCCAGCGTTGCGCCCACGTCATAGAAGCCCTCGAACTGCCACCCGTTGCCATAGGTTCCCGAGGCCGTGTTCAGGGGGTTTCTCATCTGGATGCCGCCCAGGTTGACGGCCATGCTCACGCTCACCACGCCACCTCCTGCGCATCGAATACCGGACCATCCTGGCAGCAGAGGGCGTATCCGCCAGCTGCCAGCGCAACGTTGCAACAGGCGCATGCGCCAAAGCCACAACCCATCATGCGCTCCATGGACACCTGGCAGGCTATGCCACGCTCTTCCGCAAGCTTGGCCACGCCCGCCATCATGACCTGCGGGCCGCAGGTGTAGATGCTCCCGTAGTCACGCTCGGACAAGAGCTGCTCGGCTGCCTGCGTCGCAAAGCCATGCAACCCGAGGCTCCCGTCATCGGTGGCCATGCGGACCTGCGTGTCCTTGTCTTGGAACAGTTCGAGCTCCTGAAGCAGCGTGGGCGCCAGGGCGTCCTTCGTCCTAAGGCCAATCGCAACGTCGAAGCCCACGCCCGCTGCCGCCAGCAGGTCTGCCGCGGCAACGACGGGCGGAAGGCCGATGCCGCCGGCAACGAGCAGGGCCCGCTTGCTGGTATCGGCAGGAAGGCGCCAGCCGTTTCCGCAGGGTCCCAGCAGCGTGGAGGCCTCCTGGGGCCTCATGCGCGCAAGGCGCCCGGTGCCCTCGCCCACCACGGCGTAGTAGATGACAACGCGGCCATGGGCGGCGTCGGCCAGCGAGAACGAAAGCGGTATGCGCAGGATATGGGAGCCGTCGCCGGGCACCTCGAAGTTCATGAACTGCCCCGGCTCTATGCTGCGCGCCACCTCCGACGCGAAGACCATGCGCCAGACGCCCTCGGCAACCTGCGTGTTGGAGATGACGGTGAAGTCATGCTGGGTTAAAGAGGATTGTCTCATTGCACTCCCTGCACTCGTAGGAACATCTCAATCCTATCGTATCGTCTTGTTGTTTGCCCAGCGTAGGGGCCGTATCAACGACAATTACCTCAGTCTCACATACAGTAACCAGAAGAGTTGGATGTAGCAGGACAGCCAAAGCGCGAGCGAGACGAGCCAAAGGCAGCGCCTCTGCAGGACTGCTGGCGCGCCTCCATCCGTGCGAAGCTCCTGCCCAAGCACCGCCCAGCTCCTTGCCGCCACCAAGCCAAAGAGCCAGCCGAAGTCGCAGAAGTAGCGCGCAAGCACGCCGGCGCCCTCGCCGTCAAAAACCGCAAGGACAATGCCCGCCACAACACTTGCCGCACAGAGCCACTGCTCAAGGGGCCTGTGCTCCTTGCCAAGAATCGGGGTGAGCAGGGCCACAAGCACCACCGGCGTGGCCGCAATGAACCCGCCGGGCATCTCCTCCGCCGCAAACGGAATGCCAGACGCTGAGGCGACGCTCATTCCCAAGAAGGGCGCCTCGTGCGAGCCGGCAAGGGGCTGGAACAGGTAGTGGTACAGCGAGAGCGCCATGCGCTTCACGCTGCTACCACGGTGGGTCATGTCGTTTGAGGTCAGGTTGTAGTTGGCCCCAAAGTCGAAGGGACTGCCAAAGCGCGCATGGTTGTACCAGCACACGAGCGCTATCACCACAACCATGGGCACGAAGATGAGCGCCACGCGCCAAGACCTGTTCCGCACGTCGCGCAGCTTGTCCACCAGAAGTATCAGCCCGAAGATGCACACCAGGAAGAACTGCGGGCGGCAGGCCAGCGTGAGCGAGGCGCACAGCGTCCCCGCAAGCGCCGCAGGGTAGCCGATGAGCTCTTCTGAGGTTGCCCGCAGCCAGAAGGCCAGAGCGCCCATCGCCAGGGCCAGACCGAGGCCGATGGGCAGGTAGTAGATGTAGTCGGCCCAGAAGGCCACCTGAGAGGCCCACGAGCAGCACAGCACGGAGGCCAGCATGGCCACGAAGTCCGCCCAGCTCGCCTGGGAGTGCCAGCGCCGGATCATCTGGTGCACGACCGCGATGGTGGCCGCAGCGAACAGAAAGAGCGAGATGCACGTGCCCCAGTCGTTGGGAAACGCCCGCCCCGTTGCAAGGTAGTAGGGCAGGTGGAACACGAGGGCGGGCAGGACGCCAAAGTAGCAGTAGTACTTGCCCCGGAAGTAGGCGAAGTCCCAAAGGCTCGAGACGCCCGTCTGGTAGCGCAGCTTGCTGTCGTAGGGGTTGTCCATGGCCAGAAGCTCTGGCGAGGGCTGCTCGGGAAGGCATACCTCGCCGCGCGTGAAGGCCACGGCCAGCTCCTGGTACTGCCGGTTGGTATGGTAGCCGCCTTCCCCATCTGGCTCGTAGCTGCGCACGCATGTGGCGTTCTCAAAGACGAACAGGCCGATGAGCACGCAGCAAAGCGCCCACACGCACGCCAGCGACCACACGCGCCCCACATAGGCAATGCGCCTCAGCTGCGAGGAAGGCCGCACGAGCCACGCGAGCACACAAAGCCCCGCAAGCAGGGCGATGCGGCGGTATGAGACCATGAGCGGCACCCGCGCGTTGACGGTGAGCGCGCAGATCGGCGGCTCCTGCTCCTGCGCGCAGGTCAGCGCAATCGAGCTCAGCTTGCCGTAGCTGAAGGTGACGAGGTATTGGCTCTTCGGGTCCTGTGCCGCCGGCGTCAGCGACCCCGTGCGGTTTGGCAGTGCATGGCCCTCGTCGCTCAGGTACAGGTCAACCTCAAGAGAGCCCTCTGCGGGCTCGACGCGCAGCGATTTGAGCACGTCCGTGCTCTCAACGGTGGCTATCCACCACTGCGCTTGCGGGTCATATGCCCACGTCAGATTCTGGGCAGGCTGCTCCTTTACGGACAGGGTAGCCAGCCAGTCGAAGTTGAAGGCCACGCACTCTATGGCACAGGCCACAAGCAGGCTCGCAAATGCGCCTACAAGAAGGTCACGTGCGAGCGCACCCAGATTGGTCGCACGCAGCACCTCTGCGTCTCCCCCACCTGCGTTCCCGGCAAGAACCGAAGTCTCCGACATGCACCAACCCTCCAAATTGCCTCAAGCAATGGCCCCTTACACAGGCCACGCCCGAGACAGAAAGCGGCCAGAGGCGTCTTAGGCGCGCCTCTGGCCACCTGCTATCGTTTCCGTCTGACAGTGCGCCAGTTTACCAGGCTAGGCAACCACGCCGTCGGCGAGCGTGCGCTTGCCAGCCATGAGCACGTCGGTGGCGGCACCGGTCAGGTGCATGCCCAAAAAGGCCGAGTTCTTCGACTTGCTCTGGAAGTAGCTCTCGGTGACGTCGATCTCCTTGTTCGGGTCGATGAGGGTGAGGTCGGCCTGCGAGCCAGCCTCCACCTTGACCGGCTTGCAGCGCAGCAGGTTGCGCGGGTTGATGGCCATGACCTCAACCAGGCGGCTCCAGCTAATCTTGCCCGTAGAGACCATGTTGGTGAGCATGAGGGGCAGCGAGGTCTCAAGGCCGATGGTACCGAAGAAGGCAATCTCCCACTCGCAGTCCTTCTCGTGCTTGGCATGCGGGGCATGGTCGGTGACGATGCAGTCGATGGACCCGTCGATGACGCCCTGACGCAGTGCGGCGGCATCGGAGGCCTTGCGCAGCGGCGGGTTCATCTTCAGGTTGGTGTTGTACTCGTCGGTGATGTCCTCGTCGCAGAGGAACAGGTGGTGCGGGGTGACCTCGCAGGTAACGGGCAGGCCCTCGGCCTTGGCGGCCTTCACCATCTCCAGGCCCTTGGCCGTGGAGATGTGGCAGATGTGCAGGGCGCAGCCGGTGATGCGGCAAAGCTCGATGTCACGCCAGATCTCGATCTCCTCGCCCAGCGCGGGCCAGCCGAACATGCCCAGACGCGTGGCGGCGCGGCCAGAGTTGATCACGCCGTTCTTGGTGAGGCTCTCGTCCTCGCAGTGCGCGCACACCACGCGGTCGAACTGGCTCACGTAGGCCATGCAGGTCTTCATCATGCCAGCGCTCTGCACGCCATGCCCGTCATCGGAGAAGGCGGAGGCGCCTTCCATCACCATGTCGCCGATCTCGGAGAGCGACTCGCCCTTCTCGCCACGGGTGAGCGAGCCCATGGGACGAATGTGCACCAGGCCGGCACGGCGGGCCGTGTCAATCTGGTAGCGGATCTCGGCGCCGGTGTCGGTGACCGGCTCGGTGTTGGGCATGGTGGCAACATCGGTGAAGCCGCCGTGCGCTGCGGCGCGCGAGCCGGTGGCGATGGTCTCCTTGTACTCGAAGCCCGGGTCACGGAAGTGCACATGCATGTCCACCAGGCCGGGAACCAGGTACTTGCCGGCGCCGTCGATGACCTCGATGCCCTCGGCAGCCTCGATGGACTCAGCCACCTCGGCAATGGTCGTGCCCTCAACCAGCACGTCGCGCACGTCATCCAGGCCAACCTGCGGATCGACCACGTGGGCGCCCTTGATCAGATATGCCATTACTCTTCTCCTCCCAGCAGCAGGTACATCTCGGCCATGCGGG
>CACXFC010000023.1 GCA_902766835.1 uncultured Coriobacteriaceae bacterium
CGGTGGCCAAGAAGAAGATCAAGATGCTCACCGACGAGGTCTTCCACTGGGAGGATGGCAAGGACGAGACCATTCGCGACCACTGGACCAACGGCGCCATCGCCAACGGCTACTCCAGGGAGATTTCCGACAAGATCTGGAGCGACGTTCTTGAGTTCGCCTCCTACGCCTTCAACAAGAGCCACTCGGCGGGCTACGCCATCCTGGTCATGCAGACGGCCTGGCTGAAGGCCTACTTCCCCAAGGAGTACATGGCCTCGGTGCTGACCAGCTACATGGGCAAGACCGACAAGATCGTCCACTACGTGACGGCCTGCCGTCACGAGGGCGTGGCCATCCTGCCGCCAGACATCAACGAAAGCGGTAAGGACTTCACGGCAACGGCCGAGGGCGTGCGCTTCGGCTTCGCGGGCATCCGCGGCGTGGGTGCTGGCGTGGGCGAGGCCATCATGGCCGAGCGCGCGAAGGGCGGGCCGTTCAAGACCCTGCACGACTTTGTGGAGCGCGTAGACTCCAGCCAGGCCAACCGCCGCGTGGTGGAGGCACTGATCAAGAGCGGCGCCTTCGACTCCACGGGTTACACGCGCATGCAGATGATGCACTTCGTGGACAAGAACAACCCCGAGAACATCATCGATGCCGCAGCCAAGCGCCAGAAGGACCGCGCCGCAGGCCAGAGCTCGCTGTTCGACCTGTTTGCCGACGTGGCGGGCTCGGGCTTTGAGAACGATGTGCCTGCTCCCGATGGCATCGAGTGGGACCGTACCGTCAAGCTGGCCCAAGAGCACGAGGTGCTGGGCATCTACGTCTCCGACCATCCGCTGCGCCCCTACGAGTACGCCCTTTCCAAGGCCCGCGACTATCTCATCTCCGACATCGAGGTGAGCGAGGAGTACATGAACCCCGCAACGGGCACGGCCTCCACGCGCTACAAGGTGCCCGAGGGCAAGCCCATCCATCTGGCAGGCATGGTGACCGCCGTGGCCAAGAAGACCACCAAGAACGGCGACAACATGGCCATCGTGACGCTGGAGGACATGGAAGGCGAGATCACGCTGGTGGTGTTCCCCAAGCTCTACAAGCAGTGCGCGGCCACCCTTGCCGGCGAGATAGACCAGGAGACCGGCGAGACCGTGGGCAACGTCTTCGTGCGTGTGACGGGCAAGCTCGAGCGCTCCGACCGCGGCAGCCAGATCATCTGCCAGGACGTGCAGGCGATGGAGCTGTCCGACCGCACCAACAAGCCCAAGGTGTTCGAGGTGTTCATGACGCCGCGCATGCTCTCCTACGACCGCATGCAGAACCTCAACACGATCCTGGCACGCTACGGCGGGCTGGACCGCGTGGAGCTGCTGGTGCAGGAGGCCTCGGGTACGACGATGCGCATGGAGCTGCCCTGCCGCGTGGACGCGCGCAACGTGCTGCTGAAGGCCGAGGTGATTGACCTCATCGGCCAGGAGGGCCACGTGGCCTACGCGTAAGGCTGATTGGCTTCTCTGGTGTCTGGGGCCAAGCGCCCCAAGCGCAACAAGGGGACACGCCCTTTTTTTGCCCCGTGGGGCAAAAAAAGGGCGTGTCCCCTTGTTGCGCCTTGCGTAAAATGTTGCATATACCTGCGCATGTTTCGCCCGCCGCTGTGAGGAGGACGTATGCTTCGTCGTCGGCCCATGGTTTCGTCAAACCTGTTAGTCGTCCTGCTGTTGGCCCTTGCGCTTGCCTGTATGCCGGCCCGAGCTGTGGCGGAGGAGGACATTCCCGCGCCAGAGCCGCGCGTCGTGAGCGCCGAGGCGCTTGGGGACGCGTCGAGTGAGGAGCTGCTTGACGGCTACGCTGCCCAGCTCCTGCAAGAGGCACTGCCTGCTGCCGCACAGGATGAATCGCAGCTCGTTCCCCAAAGCGCGGTGCAAAACCTGAGTGGCAAAGAGCTCGCGATGTACCAGGCGCTCAAGCCCCTGCTGCGCGAGGTGGCAGACGGCAAGAGAACCTCCACCTCGTTCTCGATTCCCGCCGCCACCATAACGGGCAAGTCCACGTGGACATCCGCGGACCTCGGCGGGATTCCCATCATAGTTGGTGACGATTTCAATCAGACTGCCGTGGATATCGTCTTTGCAGAGCTTGACTTTGATGCGCAGGGCGTACTGGATGCCCTCGCTGCCGATTGCCCTTACGAGCTCTATTGGGTCTACAACCAGAAGGGTATGAGCGTCACTTTTCCGGGGCTTGGGGCTGCGACGAAACAAGGTCAATGGGTGCTCAAGGTCAACGGCGACTACAGGATTGAGTTTACGGTTGTGGGCGATTATGCAACTGGAACCCATACGGTCAACGCGGCCCGCGCGCAACGTGTCCGCGCGGCTGTGGCCAAGGCACAGGGCATCGTCTCGCAGAGTGCGGGCCTTTCGGCCTACGACCGGCTTGCCTACTTCAGGGACGCCATCTGTGCAGAGGTCACCTACAACCAAACGGCCGCAAGGTCGGGCTCTGATGCGTACGGCGATCCCTGGCAGCTCGTCTCGGTCTTTGATGGCGACCCGTCCACCAACGTGGTGTGCGAGGGCTATGCCAAGGCTTTCAAGTACCTCTGCGACTTGGCCAACATCGATGGTGTGGAGTGCTTGACGGTTACCGGTGTGATGAGCGGAGGTACGGGAGCTGGCCAGCACATGTGGAACGTCGTCCACATGGATGACGGCAAGACCTATCTGGTTGACGTGACCAACTGCGACGGAGGCACGGTCGGAGCGCCTGACCGGCTTTTCCTGAAGGGCTATGAATCGGGTTCGTGCACGGGGACCTATCACATCAGGGCGGACCAGTGGCACCTGGTGAATTACACCTACAACAGCGAGACGCATACCAACTATGGAGACGCCCAGCTGACCCTTGCGAACGCAGACTACGTCTCCACAACTACGGAGAGCATCGAGGGCGCGACGGTTGCGCTGAACTTCGAGAGCGCGGCCTACACCGGGCAGGCCATTGAGCCCCAGGTTACGGTCACGCTCGGCGACAAGACGCTTGTGGCAGGCACGGATTACACGATCTCGTACTCCGGCAACGTGAACGCAGGCACGGCGACCGTAACTGTGACGGGCAAGGGAGGCTACCGGGGCACGGCCTCCACAACCTTCGAGATAACCAGCGTGCCTGTGGAAGGGGCGCAGGTCACACTCGAAAAGGACGAGTTCACCTTCACGGGACGGGCCATCGAGCCAACGGCGACGGTCGCCCTTGGCGGCAGAACGCTCGTCCCCGGCACCGACTACACGCTCGCGTATGCCAACAACACCGATGCCACGTGTTTGAGCAATCAGCCGGCCTTGGTCTTTGTCATCGCACACGGCAACTACACGGGCGATCTTGAGGCGAGCTTCACGATTCTTCCTGCAAGCATGGAAGAGGTAACCGTGCAGCGCATCGATACGCAGTTGTATAACGGTGGGGCGGAAGTGACTCCCACACCCGCAGTCTTCATGGGCCACCACAACCTCGAGCAGGGTGTGGACTTCTATCCCGTCTACGAGAACAACGTGGAGCCGGGCATCGCCACCCTCACGCTCGTGGGTCAGAACAACTTCACGGGAAGCACGACGGTCAGCTTCACCATCGCCGCCGAAGTGAAGAAGATAACGTTCATCGACGTGGACTCTACCAATCCCGATGTGAGCCAGCGCACGCCGCACGCCGCCCACATTGAATGGTTGGCTAACGCAGGCATCTCCACCGGATGGATGATGCCTGACGGTACGTGCGAGTATCGCGGCAAGGAGGCGGTCAGACGGCAGGACATGGCGGCCTTCCTCTATCGCCTTGCGGGTAGCCCCACCTTCGTTCCCACGGCCGAGCAGCTCAACGCCTTTGCTGACGTAGATGCCACTAACCCTGACATTTCCAAGCGCACACCGCACTACAACGCGATTCTATGGCTGGCCAGCGCGGGCATCTCCACCGGTTGGAAGATGCCTGACGGCACGCGTGAGTTCCGCGGGGGGAATACCATCATTCGCCAGGACATGGCCGCGTTCCTGCGCAGGCTTTACAACTTTGCTAGGAAGGTCGAGGGGACTGGCATTCCTGCAGGGGCGACCAACGAGTTCGTCGACGTGTACCCGAGTACGGCTCACTACGAGGCCATCGTCTGGCTTGCGTACAACGGGGTCAGTACCGGATGGACTGAAGGGGGCCAGAAGAAGTACTACGGCGAGAGAGTTGTCACACGTCAGGACATGGCCGCCTTCCTGCACCGACTGTCTGACGTCATCGCAAAAGGGGAGAAGTAGTTGTCCCATCCTCTGTCGAGCCATTTCAAAGGGGTGTCGCCACTTTGGAGCGGAAAACTCCCCGGCACATAAACGCTCCATGGGCGCAGACGCGAGTCTGAAATTCCGTGCGGGAGCGCTTATGTGCCGGGGAGTGTTCCGCTCCAACATCCGCACTGGGCTCGCTTTTAGTTCCCCTTGAAGCCCGCTGCTTTCAGGACCCTGGTTATGCCGGGGTCCTGTTCCATGCGCATCCGCATGAGCTTGTCGATTGCCGCGCGCAGCTTCTGCTCTTCTTCGTCGGCAAGATATGCCGCAAGCAGGTCCAGCACCTGCGGATACGTGAGCTGCTTGCTGCCATAGCGCGTGTTGTAGATGCGCTCCTCGTGGGCGCAGCTGTTGCGCAGGGCACCGAGGGTCTCCAGGTCGGCGAGCATTCCCTTGGGAGAGAGGGCCTGTCCCGCTCTGGTGGTGCCGCACACCTCGCAGAGGCGCTCGCACACCACGCGTTGCTCGGCGCGCTTCATGAGGGCGTAGAAGTAGCGGAGATTGCCAAAGGTGAGGTCTGAGAACAGCACCCATAGCGGCACGCTGTGGTAGCGCTCGCGATACCACGTGACGCGCTCGCTCTCCTGGGCATCCGCGTCGCGTGCGTCGGCAACGTAGCCTCGGGCGTGGTGCTCTAGCGTGTTGATGAGCCACGAGAGATCGCCGTCGTAGGCCTGCCTGCCGTAGAGGTACTCATGCTCCTGCGCATAGCAGCCGCGCTGAAGGTAAGAATCCACCCTGTTGTGATGCTCGCAGAAGGTGTGCGAGAGGATGGAGCGCAGCGTGCACTCCACGCTCATCACGGCACGGAATGTAAGGGCACGCAGGTCGCGGTCGAAGAGAAAGAGCTGGTACATTTGGTCAAAGGTGGTGCCGGGCAGGTAGCGGTCGTCCCCGGCTGCGTCGGTTGCCCGCTTGTCGAGGAAGGCCTTCCCGTATCCGTTGACCACGGCGTAGTAACCCTCGCGCATAAGGATGGTTGCCGTGGCGTCGTTGGTGTGCGCGCCACGCATTTCTAGCAGCTCAATGAGCTCCGGAATAGACTTGAACAACTTTGCCATATTGCTCCCTGTTCCCTGGATATACGAAAGGGATGCTCCTCAACGTATAGTACCCCTTGAATGGGTGAGTGGCGCCGTCGCCAAAAGGGAGTCCGTGCGCGTACAATAGAAGCGATGCGCCCAAGAGGGGCGTACGGAGAGGAAAAGCGAGAGGAGCTACCATGGCCGACGTCAAGTTCTTTAAGTGCACCAAGTGCGCCAACATGTTCGTGAAGGTTCTTGAGGGTCCCTGCACGCCCGTGTGCTGCGGCGAGCCCTGCGAGGAGCTTGTGGCTGGCTCTACCGATGCCGCCACCGAGAAGCACGTTCCCGCCGTCACCCGCGAGGGTGGCAAGATCATCGCCAAGGTGGGCGAGGTTGCCCATCCCATGATGGATGCCCACTACATCCAGTTCATCGCGCTGGCCGCCAATGACCGCCTCGAGGTCAAGAAGCTGCATCCCGGCGAGGAGCCCGTCGCCGAGTTCGCCTGCAATGGCGAAGAGAACGTCACCATCTACGAGTACTGCAACCTCCACGGCCTCTGGAAGGCAGAGATCTAGGCCGTGCGCATTGGCATTGCTCAGATAAACACGGTTCCAGGAGCGTTTGGCCAGACGGTTGAGCGCATGGTAGCCCAGTCGCAAAGGGCCGCCGAGCAGCAAGTCGAGCTTCTCGTCTTTCCGCTCGCGGCCCTTGCGGGCACAGAGCCCGTGCCCTTTGCCGACCGTCCGGCGTTCATGCACGACGTTGCCGACGCGCTGGCAACGCTGGCCGAGCGCCTTGCCTGCCCAGCCATAGTCCCGGTGCCCATGGACCTCGACCGGCCCGAAGGCGCCTTCGATGCAATGCTGGTGGAAGACGGGGAGGTGCGCCTGCTGCGCTCGTCCCGCCGCCCTCAGGGGCCTGTTGGTGGCGAGGAGCACGAGCTGACCGAGTTCGTGCACGCGGAGGCGCGGCTTGCGCTGGCACTCACCTACGACGACCTCGATGCGCTCGACGACTACGACTACGACGTCGATGCCGTCGTGTACCTCTCGGGCTGTCCCTTTGCCATGGACGACCCGTCCAGCGCCATGGCCGCCAACTGCGAGAACGGCCGGTTTGTGGACGATGCGCAAAGCGCGCACGCGTGGCTGGTGGGCGTGGCCTCAGTGGGTGGCTACGGCGACCAGGTCTTTACCGGCTCGAGCTTTGTGATGGACCCCGAGGGCAACCTGGTTGCCACGGCGCCCGCCTTCGAGGAGGCCCTGCTGGTGGCGGATGTGGGCAGCTCGGAGGAGGATTTTCCGCGCGACACGGTGCCACCGGAGGTCTTTGACGCGCCCTTCCACCTGTGGCAGGCCCTGGTGCTGGGCATTCATGACTTCGTAGCCAAGCAGGGCTATGCCGACGTCGCGCTTTGCCTCGACGGCTCGTTGGCGTCGCTGGTGCTTGCGGCCCTTGCCTCCGACGCGCTCGGACCGCTGCACGTGCATGTGCTGATTGGCGCTTCGGCGGGGGCAGCTGCGGCCGCATGCCGCGAGTTTGCGCAGCGTCTGCGGGTGGATGCCACCAGCGCTGCAGGCCATCCGCAGAGCCTTGACCTGCGCGACCTCGACGAGCTTGAGCTTGCGGCCCTTGCACGCTCGCTCGGCGCGCTGCCTCTGGCGGCGTGGGACAAGACCGCACTGGCGCTTGGTGCGGCCCCTGTGGGTCTTAGCGCCGCGACCTTCTGCCCGCTGGGGGACGTGTACCGCTCAGACGTGCTCGACATGGCCCATGTGCGCAACACCATCTCGCCTATCTTCCGCCGCGTAGGGCTCACGGAGGTGGACGCGCTGACGCTTGTGATGCCGGACGGATCCGAGCGTGCCATAAGGAACGAGCAGGAGATCACGCGCGTCGACGAGATTCTTCTGGGCTACATAGAGTACGACCGGCCCCTTGCGAGCCTCGTGGCCGACGATTCCGCCGAGGCGGAGCTCATCTGCGCGGTGCTGCGCACGTTCAGGGAGGGCGAGCTGATGCGCCGCCGCATGCCCGCCACCTTGGCCATGAGCACGCGCACGCTCGATGAGGGACGCTTCCCGCTCTCCACGTCGTGGCACGACGAGTATCCCGATGGCTTTGAGGATGCCCTGCTCGAAGGGGAGCGGCGCGAGGACGGAGCTGCCGGGGAAAGCCCGAAATACCGCAAGGCCGTGCCTGCACCCGACATCGAGGGCACGATGGCCATGCTGCGCGACCTGGCCGAGCAAGGGGGCTTTGTGCCGCCCAACCTGGCCGAGTTTGTGCGCGGCTCTCTGAACTCAGACGATAGCGATACGCATCCGTCTGCCGCAGAAGTGATGGCGTGGATGACGCCTTTCTCGGAGAACTAAGACCCGCAGTGTGTTAGTATAGAACGAACGTTCGCAGAAGCTGCAGCCAAAGAGGGGAGGATGCGGCGTGATCATCTTGGGCATCGACCCTGGCTTGGCACATACCGGGTGGGGCATCGTCGAGACGCGTGGGGCACTGTGCCGCGCGCGTGCATACGGCTGTGTCACCACCAAGGCATCAGAGCCCATAGACCAGCGCCTGGGAAAGATCTTTGCCGAGATTTCGCGCGCCATCGAAACCTATCATCCCACGCAGCTTGCCATAGAGAAGATCTTCTTTGGCGAGAACACCCGCTCGGCGTTGGCCACCGCGCAGGCGCGCGGCGCTGCCATCGTGGCCTGTGCACAGGCAGGGCTTGCGGTGGGCGAGTACACGCCCATGCAGATCAAGCAGGCGGTGGTGGGAACGGGCGCTGCCGACAAGCACCAGGTCATCTACATGGTGCGTACGGTTCTGGCGCTCGACCACGACCCGCACCCAGACCATGCGGCAGATGCGCTGGCGGCTGCGGTGTGCCATGCAAACCTCAACCGCACCAAGGAGCTTTCGCGCCGCGCGGCGGGCGACCAGATTCACGAGGCAGAGCGTGCCCAGCTCGAGCTGGCGCGCGAGGAGGCTCGTGAGATCACGGCAGCGGCGACAGCAGCCAACATCGCACGCATGCGTGAAGAGCAACTAAGGAGGAACGCCTCGTGATCGTTCAGCTTACCGGTACCCTGCTTGAGGTGCTGCCCACCCATGTCGTGCTCGATGTGGGTGGCATAGGCTACGAGCTGGGCGTTTCCTCGTCCACGGCGGCCGCACTCCCACAGGTGGGGGAGGCGGGCGTCACCATCCTCACCCGGCTCATCGTGCGCGAGGACGCCATGGACCTCTATGGCTTTTCCACGCGCGAGGAGCGCGCCCTGTTCGACCGCCTGCGCGCCATCTCGGGCGTTGGCCCGAAGCTCGCCCTTGCGGTGCTCTCCACCTTCTCGCCGGCGCAGCTGGCAACGGTGGTTGCCACGCAGGACATCGGGCGCATGGCGCAGGTGCCGGGCGTAGGCAAGCGCAAGGGGCAGCGCCTGCTCGTGGAGCTTGAGGGCGTGTTCACCAAGGACGCCGAACTGCGCGGCCTGGTGGGTCTCGAACAGCCCACGCTTACCACCGCTGCCTCCGCTCCCGTTCCGGCGGCATCGGTTGCCGCGGAGGCCACAGATGCCCTGCTCTCCATGGGCTTCTCGCCGCAGGAGGCGGAGCTTGCCCTGGAAGGCCACGAGGAGGCAGGGGCCACCACCATCGAGAAGGCGCTCTCGTATGCGCTCAAGCGCCTGGGAGGTGGTAGGTAATGTGGGAGTCCACCAAAGACGACCTGTTCGATGACGGGGGAACCACGCGCGGTGGTGCTGGCATCTCGCCGCGCCCCATGGGGCAGCGCAGCGTCACCGGAGAGCTCACCTCCGACGACCTCGAGGTCGACCGCACCCTACGGCCCAAGACGCTCGACGACTACTGTGGCCAGGAGCGTGTGCGCGAAAACCTGCGCGTGCTCATACAGGCCGCGCGCGACCGCAACGAGCCGCTCGACCACGTCATCTTCTCGGGCCCTCCGGGCTTGGGAAAGACGACGCTGGCGGGCGTGGTTGCCAACGAGATGGGCGCCAACCTGCACACCACCTCAGGCCCCGCCATCGAGCGCACGGGAGACTTGGCTGCCATCCTCACCAATCTCAGCGAGGGAGACATTCTCTTCGTCGATGAGATCCACCGCCTCAACCATCAGGTAGAGGAGGTGCTCTATCCTGCGATGGAGGACTTCTTCCTCGACATTGTCATCGGCAAGGGCCCGGCGGCACGCTCCATCCGCCTGGACATTCCCCGCTTCACGCTCGTAGGTGCCACCACGCGCACGGGCTTGCTTACTGGCCCTTTGCGCGACCGCTTTGGCATCTCGTATCGCCTCGACTACTACTCCACCAACGAGCTTGCCCGCATCGTGGCCCGCTCGGCAACCATCTTGGGCGTTGAGATTGACGCCCAGGGAGCTGCCGAGATTGCCTCGCGCTCGCGTGGCACGCCGCGTCTGGCCAACCGCCTGCTCAAGCGCGTGCGCGACTACGCGCAGGTCAAGGCCGAGGGCAGCATTACCTGGCAGGTGGCGGCTGAGGCGCTCTCGTTCTTTGAGATTGACGAGCTGGGCCTCGACTGGATGGACGTGAAGATCCTCGACGCCCTTGCGCGCACCTTCCGCGGCCGTCCCGTCGGCCTTACCACCGTTGCCTCGGCTGTGGGCGAGGACCCCTCCACTCTGGAGGACGTCTACGAGCCCTACCTGTTGCAACAGGGGCTCATCATCCGTACGCCGCAAGGCAGGCAGGCAACACCTGCCGCCTTCGAGCACTTGGGCGTTCCGCTACCGCCACAGAAATAGAGATTCAAAGCCACGCAGCCCGCGCCCGGAGGCCGGGGCCCGCAGGGCTCCCGCTCGGGCAGTGCGCTCGGCAATTGTGGCGTAGCAGCTGCGGAAACGCTCGCTTCGCTCGCTTGGGTCCTCGCTTACGCTACGTCACAATTGCCGAGCAGCCCGAGAGGTCGCCCTGCGGGCCCCGCCCTCCGGGCGCGGGCTGCGTGGCTTTGATCATGACCCAAACAAGCGAAAAACAACCCTTCACTTTCCCTGCCTCCCTACTCCAAGCATGAGTGCACCGGTGAGGCACGGAGAGCCCGACGTGTCGGGGTCTCCGTGCCTCACCGGTGCTCCATTCCCGCGACGGTGCTACACTGATGCCCGTTACGTTCTGGCGAGAGGACTCTCCCATGCTGCATAGAGATTATCTGCTTGAGGTGATTGCCCGTTTTGTTGACGCCGTGACCATAGCCCTGCGCGGCGCCCTGCTCGACCGCAACCCCACGGCCGCGCGCGAGGTGGAAGACAGCGTGGCTGCCTTGCTAGACCTCGACCCCGCGACGGCCATGAACCTCTCGCCTGACTCGCTGGTGACGATGATGTTGCTTTCGGGTATGGGTGACTCGCTCGCAAGCTATGTCTCGTATGCGCTCGACCGCGTGGGCGACGCTTACGACAACATGGGCGACAAGCGTACGGCGGAGCTGCGTTGGGACCAAGCGCAGGCAGTTGCCGAGGCGTTCAACTGCGATCCAAACACGATTCCCGAGGAGTTTGCCGACCTCGAGCGCGAGCTCTCCGCCGCCGAATAGCGAAGCTGCGGAGACGAGGATGGCGGTATTTCTTACCGGGGACACCCATGGCGAGGCGGACATCGGCAAGGTGGTGCGCTTTGCCGAGGCGGCGCGTGACCTGACGCGCGACGATGCGCTCATCATACTGGGCGACTTAGGCCTGGTGTGGTCCGACCCCGCCTCGGAAAGCGAGTGCTCGCGCCTCGACTGGCTTGAGGCGCAGCCGTTTACCACCTACTTCGTTGATGGCAATCACGAGAACTTCGACCTGCTCGAGGCGATGCCTGTCGCCGAGCGCAACGGCGGTCGCGTGCATGAGGTGCGTCCCCATGTCATTCACCTCATGCGCGGGGAGACTTATCTCATTGGCGGCCACACCTTCTTTGTGGCGGGCGGCGGCCATTCCATAGACCGCCTGTGGCGTACGCCGCATCGCTCGTGGTGGGAGCAGGAGGTGCCCTCGCAGGCGGAGCGCTATCACATTGCCGCCGCAGCCAAACAGTTGGAATCCGTTGACTACGTGCTGACCCATTGCCCGCCCACCGGGTGCTACGAATGGTATCGCGCGCGCTTCCCCAAGTTCTGGGGCCCCACGGGCGAATACACCGACTGGCTTGAGGAGCACGTGGAAGGCGCCTTCGCCTACAAGCAGTGGTTCTATGGGCACCTACACATGGATCTACCCTTAGACGGGCGTCACGTGGTGCTGTTCAACGAGGTGTATGACCTCGACGGAACCGGCCGTACCACATACGGCTCCAACATGGGGCCCTGCGCGGAGGGTGCCACGCACGCATGGGAACTGCAGCTCACCCAAAAGGAAGGTGAGGAGCATAGCCATGCCCATTACCGTTGCGCGCATTGCGGCAAGACGGTAGAGGTGTGGTAGGGAAGCGTCGCCCTATTCGGCAAGTGCCACGGCGGTGACCAGCGCCATGTCGCGCAGCATCGCCTGGCGCACCACGATGCGCGCGATGCCCATGCGGTCCATGGCTGCCTGTGCCGCTCCGTTGCGGGCCGTGCCGCGCTCCGCGCCCAGCTCCTCCATGCAGAAGTGGCGCACCTCGAAGAGTAGCTCGTCGTCGTGGTCTTGGTACCATACGCGCAAAGGATGGGCCGTCGACTTGAAGGCCGCCTCCTTTGCGGCGAAGAGCGCCGCCTTGAAGGGTATGGGATCGTCGTGAGCCACCTGCTCGACCAGCTCGTGCTCACGGGTGGTGAACAGGAGCCGCGAGTAGTCCTTGCCGCTCTTGCGCGGGCGGAAGTGGCTGGTGGCGTTGAGGTCGATGCCCACGCCCAGAAGGGGCGAGCCGGGGGTAACGCGTGCCCAGGCGCAGGCGATGTAGTCGTCCTCGTCGGTAAGGCTCAGCAGCAGGTCGTGCTGCTCGCGGCCCTCCTGGTCTATAGGATAGGGCGCCTCGCGCTCGTCGTAGGCAAGCGAGACCCGCATGGTACCCTCATCGTAGGGCAGCTCGATCAGGCCCCGCTCGTGGGCACCCCACGACTCCGCCCCCTGCAGAATGGCAATCCCATACGCGCTGCACCCAAGGCCGGCAAAGGTCTGCTCAGCAAGCTCCGCAACTACCGGGTCGTGTACGAGCTGCAGGCTAGGCATCGCGCTTCTCCTTCTGGGTGGAGAGCACGATGCCCGCCACCACGATGGCTCCGCCGAGGAGCTGCTGCGCGCTGATGTGCTCGCCGAGGATGAGGGCTGAAAGGGCCAGGCCAAACACGGGAATCAGGTTGGAGAGCGAGGTTGCCGTGCTGGGCTCGAGGTCCTCCAGACCCCAGTTGTACAGGACGAAGCCCACAACGGTACAGCCAAGCACCAGGTAGGCGAGCGAGGCCCAGGCGGTTGGGGAGGGAAGGCTCTGCGGCAGCCCCTCCACCATCACGAAGGGGATGAAGCCCAGGGCGCCAAACAGCGTCTGCCAGGTGGTGATGGTCATGGTGGAGTACTTGCCCATCACCAGGCGCATGGCAAAGTTGTAGAGGCTCCAGCACAGCCCGCCAAACATGAGGATGAGGCTGCCCAGCAGCACGTTGGTGCCTCCCTCGCCGCTTTCCGTGAGGGCGAGCACCGCCACGCCCAGAAAGGCCAGCACGATGCCGATGGTCTTGAGGGGCTGGGGCCGGGTCTTGTCGATGAGGCATTCCAGCACCAGTGTCATGGCCGGAAACGACCCCACGATGAGCGAGGAGGTCGAGGCGGGAAGCATCTGCACGCCATAGTTCTCGGCGGCAAAGTACAGGGTGGTTCCCAGGATGCCCGTGAGCGCGATGTGCGCCATGCCCTTGGCACTGGGCATCTCGTGGTCGCCCGTCACAAGGCGAATGACGAAGAACACCACGGTGGCAAGGGTGAAGCGGATGAGGCCCAACGACATGGGGGCCAAGGTGTCGTAGCTGAGCTTGGAGGCAATGAGCGAGCCGCTCCAAAGCAGGCAGGCGACGGCGGCGGCAAGGATATGTGCAGTACGGGACGTGTTCACGGGGCGGGTCCTTGGTGGTAGAGTCTTAGGTCTAGCTTCGTCGCGCGCCTGCGGGCTGCGCGGCACCAAGAAGGATACCATCTGCCAGAGGGGAGGGCCGCGCATGGACGAGGACTACACGAGGTGCCCGACCATTGCCGATGCGCGTGCTGCGTTGGCAACCCACTTTGGCTACGACTCCTTCAGGCCCGGCCAGCAGCGCGTGATCGAGGCGGTCCTCGCGGGCAGGGATGCCATGGCCGTGATGCCCACGGGCGCCGGCAAGTCGGTGTGCTACCAGGTTCCCGCGGCCGTGCTGGGCGGCCTTACCATCGTGGTCTCGCCGCTCATCTCGCTGATGGCCGACCAGGTGCGCGCCCTGAAGGAAGCCGGCATCAGGGGGTCGTACTACAACTCGACGCTCAAGCCGCGGGTGCGCCCCGAGGTGCTGCGCCGGGCCCTGGCTGGCTGGTACGACCTCATGTACGTGGCGCCCGAGCGCCTCTCCGACCCAGACTTCCGCGCCTTTGCCGCCAATGCCCACGTGCCGCTGGTTGCCGTAGACGAGGCACACTGCGTGAGCCAGTGGGGCCAGGATTTCAGGCCCGCCTATCGCTACATCGCCGAGTTCGTGGACTCGCTGCCCGTCCGTCCGCCGGTGGTGGCCCTTACCGCCACAGCTACCGCGCGCGTCCAGCAGGACGTGCTCACGCTGCTCGGCCTGCGCGACCCGGTGGTAGAGATCAGCGGCTTCGACAGGCCCAACCTCAAGCTGGCGTCGTTTGAGCTCACGCCCAAGCTACGCGAGCAGTGGACCTGCAACTATGCGCTGCGCCACCCCAACGAGACGGGCATCGTCTACGCCACCACGCGCAAGAAGGTGGAGCAGATTGCCCAGAAGCTCGAGGATGCGGGGGTGCGCGTTGCCGCCTACCATGCGGGCATGTCCGACTCTGCCCGCACGGAGGCGCAGAATGCCTTTGTCAACGACGACGTGCAGGTCTTGGTGGCCACCAACGCCTTTGGCATGGGCATCGACAAGAGCAACGTGCGCTACGTGATCAACTGCGGGCTGCCACAGACGCTCGAGGAATACTACCAGGAGGCTGGCCGCGCGGGCCGCGACGGCGAGCCCTCCGCGTGCTACCTGCTTTGGAGCAGGGGAGACATCCGTACCTGCCACTTCTTCATCGACAGCATCGAGTTTGCCCAAGACGTGCCACCCGACCTGCAGCGGATGCTGACCGAGCGTCGCGAGCGGCTGCTGGGCGAGATGATCGGCTACGCCATGAGCACGACCTGCCTGCGCCAGCGCGTCCTGCGCTACTTTGGCCAGCGTGTGGTGATGGGGCCCGAGGGCTGCGGTGCCTGCTCGGTCTGTACGGGCGAGGAGGCCGGCGAGTACCTGCGCGTGGAGCGCGCGAGCAAGAAGAGGATCGAGCGCGGCGGTAAGCGCAAGGCAGAGCCTGCGGAGAGCCGTGCGGCAGCGCCTGCGGCAAGCTCTGCGGCAGAGCATGTGCCGGGCGAGGATGAGGCGGCCTGGGTGCACGACGCCCCCGACGAGGAGATGTTCCAGCGCCTGCGTGTGCTGCGCAAGAGCCTGGCCGACGAGGCGAATGTGCCGCCCTACGTGGTGTTCTCGGATCGCACGCTGCGCGCGATGGTGCGCAGGCGCCCCCGCACGGAGGACGAGCTTCTGGAGGTGCCCGGCGTGGGCGATACGAAGCTCAAGCGCTACGGGGCGGCCTTCCTTGAGGAGCTGACAAGGTCCTAGGCCCGCCTGCGGAGCTATGAGGATTCGAGCTGCCAGGTGCCGCGCGCCTCGTCCCACGCATAGACGCTCGCCACGTCGCTGCCGCTTCCGCTACGAAGCGCTAGGTCGAAGGTGGCGGCCGGACCCGCATCGGTCTCGCGCACGTGGAACGAGAGCCAACAGGGCAGAGCAGCGGTTGGAATGTCCACATCGACGGCCCAGCCACCCTCGTCCTCGAGCATGCGCATGCGGTATTGGTCCAACTCGAGCGCATCGTGCAGCGCCCGCTGCGCGAAGGCGCGCACGTACTCATGCGCAAACGCCTGATGATTCTCCTGCATGAGCACTCCCTCCGCTCGGTTTATCCAATTTTAGGATGCACGCGAAGGGGGTTCCTCAGCTGTCAGCGCAGTTTTAGGCAGTTGCTGTTGCGGGGAAATTAAGGGACACGCCCTTATTGCCCCAAGGGGCAATAAGGGCGTGTCCCTTAATTTCGGACGGACGCCTCCGGCGGGAGTGTCCCGGGCAGCGTGTTCTTGCTGGTTAGCCGAGCAGCATGCGGTCGTTGGCCAGCTCTTCGCCTGCGGCCTCCTCAAACTTGCGCATGAGGTCGGCGCGGTGCAGGCTGGCCTTCTCCTCGCCCCGCACGTCGTAGATGATCTTGCCGTCGGCCATCATGATGAGGCGGTTGCCCAGGCGAATGGCGTCATGCATGTTGTGGGTCACCATCAGCGTGGTGAGGCCCTCCTCCGCCACGATCTGCTCGGTCAGCTCGAGCACCTTCGCGGCCGTCTTGGGGTCGAGTGCCGCAGTGTGCTCGTCGAGCAGCAGCAGGTCGGGGCGCTGCAGGGTGGCCATCAGAAGGGTGAGCGCCTGGCGCTGTCCGCCCGAGAGCAGGCCGACCTTGTCGGAAAGGCGGCTCTCGAGGCCAAGGCCCAGCTTGCGCAGCTCTTCCACGTAGCTCTCGCGCTCGCTCTTGGTGATGCCCCAGCGCAGCGTGCGGCTCTTGCCGCGCCGTGCGGCCAGCGCGAGGTTCTCGTCAATCTGCATGTCGGCGGCGGTGCCGCGCATCGGGTCCTGGAACACGCGGCCAAGGTAGGCGGCGCGCGCGTGCTCGGAGAGCTGCGAGATGTCGTGGCCGTCGAGGGTGATGGTGCCGGAGTCCAGGGGATACACGCCCGCGATCATGTTGAGCATCGTCGACTTTCCGGCGCCGTTGCCGCCGATGACGGTGACGAAGTCGCCGCGGTCCAGATGCAGGTCAACGCCTTGCAGCGCCACCTTCTCGTTGATGGTCCCCCTGTTGAAGGTCTTGCGCACATTGGTAAGGGTGAGCATCACGCCTCACCTCCCTTGCGATACGACGCTCGTAGCTGCTGACGCTCCCACACCACCGGCACGGCCAGGGCCACGGCCACGATGGTTGCCGAGAGCAGCTTCATGTCGTTGGCGTCCATGCCCAGCTGCAGCACGATGGCGCGGATGAGGAAGTAGACGATCGAGCCCACCACGGCGGCCACCAGGCGGCTCGAGAACGAGCGCAGCTTGCCCGGGGTCAGGCGCCCCAGCACCTCGCCGATGACGATGGCGGCCAGGCCAATGATGATGGCGCCGGTTCCCATGCCGATGTCGGCGTACTTCTGGCTCTGGCAGATGAGGGCGCCGGCAAGGCCCACCAGGCCATTGGAGAGCATGAGCGCGATCATCTTGGTCAGGCGGGTGTCGATGCCCAGGGCGCGCGACATGTCCTCGTTGTTGCCGGTGGCGCGAAGCGCGCTGCCGATCTCGGTGCCAAAGAACCAGTAGAGCGCACCCACCGTGGCCACCGCGAAGAGGGCGCCCAGCACGACGACCACCGTCGTCTGCGGAGCGCCGGTCGCCTCGGCAAGGCCGCTGAAGATGGTCTCGTGCTTGAGCAGCGGGATGTTCGACTTGCCCATGATGCGCAGGTTGATGGACCAGAGGCTGATCTGGGTCAGGATGCCGGCGAGGATGGCGGGTATGTCGAAGACCGTGTGCAGGGCACCGGTGACAGCGCCGGCGAGCATGCCGGCAACCGTTCCCGCCAGAAGCGCAAGCCACGGATTGGCACCATGCTCAACCACCAGCACGGCGCACACGCACCCTCCCAGGGCGAGGCTGCCGTCGCAGGTGAGGTCGGCTATGTCGAGCAGCTTGTAGGTAATGTAGACGCCGAGGACCATGATTCCCCAAAGGATGCCTTGGGAAATGGCCCCGAGCATGGCGAGCGTCATAGATGTCTCCTCAAAGATGTGCGGGCCTGTGGCATGGTGCCAGCCCGCGGTGTACGTTCATGGCGCGCGCCCCGACGGCATACGGTTGTCGGGGCGCGCTTGTGTGGCAGCGTGAAGGGCAGCTTCTAGGCGTCCAGCTTCTCCCAAACGGACGGGTCGATGCCCAGGTCGGCGGCCTTCTTCTCGTCGTAGAGAAGGGTCAGCTTGTCGGAGGGGTAGTACTCGATGGGCATGGTGGCGGGGTCCTCGCCGTCCACCAGGATGCGCACGGCCATCTTGCCGGCAAGCTTACCCAGCTCCTTGTACGAGATGGTGTAGGTGCAGAGGGCACCTGCGTTGAACTCGCCTTCCTCGCCGGCAATGACGGGAATCTTGTTGTCATCGGCAACCATGGTCACGGTGCTCATGCCCGCGGCGATGGTGTTGTCGGTGGGAGTGTAGATGGCGTCAACCTTGCCCGCCATACTCTCCACGACCGACTGGATCTCGTTGGAGGACGAGACGGTGTAGTTGGTGGCGTTGATGCCGTACTCCTTGCAGGCGTCGATGGCCATCTGGGCCTGCAGGTCGGAGTTGGACTCGGCGGTGCACCACAGCACGCCAACCTCCTTGGCGTCGGGCAGGATGGTGTGGAGCATCTTGATC
>CACXFC010000024.1 GCA_902766835.1 uncultured Coriobacteriaceae bacterium
CTGCATCGACGTCGTGAGCTTCACCACCGGCGAGTACCGCAAGCGCTATGGCTTCATCTACGTCGACATCCAGGACGGCGGCGAGGGAAGCGGCAAGCGCTTCAAGAAGAAGAGCTTCGAGTGGTACAAGAACGTGATTGCCACCAACGGCGAAGAGGTATAGTCCGCGCATACGATGCTATGCTGAAGGAGCCCGCGTCGTGCGGGCTCCTTTTTTGCTGGCGAAAGGCGGGCTCGATGCGCTATTTCACTTCTGACTTGCATATTGGCGACAAGGGCGTTGCGCAATGGCGCGGCTTCGCTTCGCTTGAGGAGCACGACCGGTTCGTGCTTGCGGGGCTTAGCCGCCTTGAGCCAGATGACGAACTGTGGATCTTAGGGGACGTGTGCAAACCCAACGTGGCTTCCGTCCGTGTGGTGCGAGAGGCTATTCCCTGCGAGTGCGTGCACATCGTGGTGGGCAATCATGACACGGGCGCCAAGTTCCTCACCTGCGGCGGCTTTGCCTCCGTCGACTACTATGCGCAGGTGGGCAAGGTGGCAAAAGATGGCTACAAGTTTGTGATGAGCCATTACCCCATGCTGGATTGGGACCGCGCCTATCATGGGTCCTACATGCTGCATGGTCACCTTCACAGCTTGCCCGAGCAGGAAAAGAAGGACGGCGAGACGAGTGCGGCTAGCAGGGGCTTTGGTCTTGGTGGCTACAACGAGTGGAATCGCGATCTTGGCATACGTCGCTACGATGTGGGGGTTGACGCGAATCAGTTTCGGCCCATTTCTGCCGAGCAGATTGTGGCATTCTTCCTGAGCGATGAGCAATGGTGCGAGATGCACGGCCTACCGCTCGAGGCCCTCCGCTAAGATGACTGTGTCATTGCCTTTGAGAGAGGAAACCTTCCATGGCAAAGAAGCTTGAGCTGTACTACTACCCCTCCTGCCCGTTCTGCCAGCGCGTGCTGCGTGCCATCGATGCCAATGGCTATGAGGGCATCGAGCTGAAGAACATCCATGCCGACCCCGAGGCGGATGCCACGCTGGTGCGCGTGGGCGGCAAGCATCAGGTGCCGTGCCTGTTCATCGACGGCAAGCCCCTGTACGAGTCGCTCGACATCATCGACTGGCTTGCGCGTGAGTTTGCCTAAGGCTCGGGAATGCCTTAGGGCAACTAGGGGACACGCCCTTTCTTGCCCAAGATTGCCGGTCGGAAGGGCAAAGCTTGGTGCCAGGTGATAGCTCATGGTGAAGGTCGTCTTCTTTGACATAGACGGGACCCTCTTCTCTACCAGCGCAAACCGGGTGCCCGAAGACGCGTGCGAGGCCGTTGCCGCGCTGCGTGCCCGGGGCATTCGCGTGGTGATTGCCACGGGACGCCATCCCATAGAGCTTGACGGGGCCCATCTTGAGGGCATGGCCTTCGATGGGTATGCCGCCGCAAACGGGCAGATGTGCCTCGATGGCGCTCGCCAGCTGTTTGCGGGATGCCCCATACCCGCTCAGGGGACGCATGCCCTTGCGGGGCTCTATGAGCGAAAAGAGATGCTGCTCTGGTTCTTCAGCGAAACGGAAAGCTTCACCAACTTCGCGGACGAGGGCCTCTTTGCAATGGCCGAGGACGTGAGCGGCGTGCGTCCTGCGGTGAGGCCATACGAGGGCGAGACCCTCTATCAGGCGGTCGCATTCGTAAGCGAAGATGACGAGCCGGCTCTGGCGGCGTTGCTTCCAGGTTGTAGCCTGCAGCGTTGGGGCACGGAGGGTGTGGACATCATTGCGGAGAGCGGCGGCAAGGTCGATGGCATGAAGGCCTTCCTCAGCCGCTTTGGCTGCATGCCCGAGGAATGCATGGCCTTTGGTGACCAGCGTAACGACCTTGATATGCTGCGCTTTGCCGGAATCGGTGTTGCCATGGGCAATGCCACGCCCGCAGTCAAGCAGGCCGCGGACTACGTGACGGCCTCCGTTGACAGTGGGGGCGTGGTGCGGGCGCTCGAGCACTTTGGGGTGCTTGAGCGTGGTTGGCGCACGTTGGCGTGAGCTTCGGCGCGCAAATGGTTCACCGCAATACAGGTCTTCAGAGAAACGTGCATAAAATTCCTGCAGTTTTGTGAAATGTGGGCCAAAGGAAGGCGGTCTCAGGTTGCACAGCATCGCCTGAGATTACCTGAATACGCAGGTAGATACTACTGTTTGTGATGCAACCTACCAAGCTGCGACATATGCACAACCGGACGCGTTGCAAACTTTAGATTGACGGTTCTGGCACCTCCTTTGGTCCGTAGCCTTATGCGTAGGCCACGGACCAAAGGAGTAAACATGGATAACGCACGGGTCATCAGCCTCGAGGCAAACTTCACGAAGGGTCTGCAGTGGACCAAGCTCCTCATATGGGAGGATGACGACGGGTCGTATCAGGTGGCAGGCAAGGGCGTGCGGGAGTGCTACGAACGCCTGCATGGAAACACAACCACCATCTGCGAGGGAAGGCTCTTCCAGGTTGACATAGAGGGGCTGATGAAGAGCATTGCGCTTTTGCGTGATGGTGTGTGGTGGCACCATTACCGCTCAGACAACCGTCCCTGGTGGTATTCCACGAACGAGGCTGACGGCTGGAGCCTGAAGATCAGCTATGCGAACGGGACGGAGCAGCGCTTTGAGGGCAGCGAAGACGGCCCGTCGAACCTCGACAAGCTCTATGACCTGCTGGTGCTCTATGGGATGCCTGAGATTGACAAGCTACCCTACTACACGAGCGGCGACCGTGGATACCAGGAGCTGTACTACCTCAATCAGTACCTGGACATGCTGGGCGATGCATATGAGCAGGACGATGCCTACGAGGTGAGCCTGCTCGAGCACGAGCTCATAGACGATGCCGCACTCTATGTGAACAGGCAGGAGATGGACGTGTCGGCCGAGCAGGTGCTTGGTGCCTGGGGCGTCGAATTGAGTGTGAAGGGACTGGTGGAGGCGGATGTGTCGCATGCGCGGCGCCCCCAGATGCTGGCGCTGTTTTGGGCGCTGGGACATCTGGAGGATCCCCACCTTGCGCTGCTCAGCCTGCAGGAACGTGGCGTTTTGCAGGCGTGGCTGAAGCGCATGGGGCAATTGCCCTACGAGGAGGCCGAGGAGCGCGAACAGGCGATAAAGAAGAGTCGCCAGCAGACGATAGCGGCCATCGAGGACAACATTCGCAAGCACATCGAGTCGGGAGACGTCTTCACCTCAGGCGATATCGCCGGAGATGTCGGTGCCACAAAGCAGCAGGTATCCGCCTATATCCGCAAGTACATGAAGAAGGGCGCCGTGCAGCGGGTGGGTGACACCTACCCACGCAGGTACCAAGCGGCCGCGGCCTGATGCGCTAGCCTCGCAAGCGCTATCTATGCCTCCATCTGCTTGGCCAACAGGGGCGTCATGGTCCCCTGGGCGACGATGGTCACCTTGTGCATGGCTCGGCTGATGGCGGTGTAGAGGCGCCTGCGGGCAAGCGGCGTGTTGGGGTAGACCTCCTGCTGGGCGTCGGGGATGATGACATGGTCAAACTCGAGGCCCTTGGCAAGCGCAAGGTCCAGAAGGATGACACCCTCCTTCGGGAGCATCTCGTCTTTGCGCATGACGTGCACGGCATCGCCAAGCTGCCTGCCTAGCCATCCCACGCGGCTCTTGTCTGCCGCAACGATGGCCGTCAGCCCCTCCTCGCCAGATGCCTGCTCGGCAAGGCCGCGGAGCGTCTGCAGATACGCCTCACGTTCGCCCTGTTCGATGAAGGTAGGCTCTACACCGGGCGTGCGCACCGAGGTGAGGCTCATGTTGCCCCTCTCTTCCATGAGCGAGGCGAACAGCGCGGTAATCTCGGGCGAGGAACGATAGCTGGTGAGCAGGGGAAGCTCCTCGACCGTCCCGTGCGTCTGCTTGAACACCTCGCGAATCTCCGCGAAGGTCGCGGTGCCCTCCCGTATGGCCTGGTTCTCGTCGCCCAGCAGCAGGAAGTGGGCGCGCGAGAAGTAGTGCGCGAGCACCATGAGCTGCGTGACCGTGTAGTCCTGCACCTCGTCGATCATGACGAAGCGCGCGTCCTTCGCGCCGTGGCCGCTCACCAGCAGCTTGAGGTAGAGCCACTCGGCCGCCGAGATGCCCTCGGCCTCTAGCAGGTGCATTCCCATGCGGTCGAGGCGGAGCCAGAGGAGCTGCTCGATGTCGTCATGGGCACTGCCAAAGCGATGGGTCACGTACTTGCGGGCATAGCGCTCGGTCTCGTCCTCTGTGGCCGTGGTGACGGTCTCGCCAAAGATCTCGAGCTGTTCCTCGAGGTCGAGCGAGAGCATCTCCTCCTGAATGGCATCGCTCTTGGCCAGCTGCGTCAGCCGTCGCTCGAGGCGGCTGTGCAGCTCGTCGCAGACGAGCGCCGCGAAGCGGGGCCCTACGGGGAATTGCGAGAACTTGTTGGCGGCGCCTACCACCTGATTCTGCTTCAGCAGGATGGTGTCGCCCACGCGCACGTCGCGAAGGTCGTCGGGTTCAAGCTGATAGGTGGGGAGCCGCTCCTCAAGCGCGCGGAGGCGCGCGGAGTCGCCGTCGGCTCCCGTGCCGCGCTCGGAGAGGCCGAGCCTCGCAAGGAAGCCCTGCCAGGTGTAGGTCTGGGGATTCGACTCGCCCAGGGAGGGGAGGACCGTGTCAATGTAGTGCTCAAACACGCTGTTGGGCGTGAAGAGGTAGACCTGGTCGGGCCTCAGCCCCTCGCGCTCACGGTAGAACAGGTAGGCGATGCGCTGGAGCAGGACAGAGGTCTTGCCGCTGCCCGCAATGCCGTTGACCAGCATGACGGGCACATCCTCGTGACGCACGATGGCATTCTGCTCGCGCTGGATGGTGGCGGTGATGGCCTGCAACTTCTCGGAATGGTGGCGCTTGAGTGCGCGCAGCAGCAGGGAGTCCTCGATGGCAACGGTGGTGTCGAAGTACATCCGCAGCTTGTCCTGCACGATGTCAAACTGGCGCCTGAGCTCGAGGTTGACGGTGCGCGTCCGCCCATCGACCTTATAGGAGGTCTGTCCCATCTCCTGGTTGTAGTAGGTCTCGGCAATGGGGCTGCGCCAGTCGACGATGAGCGGCCTTCTGTTCTCGTCGGTAACGCCTGCGGCGCCGATGTAGACGTCCTGTGCCGGCCGGCCGGGGCGCAGCTGCAGCCTGACCTTGGCAAAGTAGGGCTGCATTAGCAGGATGAGGATGCGGCGCAGCTTGTCGACCGTGAAGTCGTGAATCTGGTTGTAGGTGTCGATGACGCTGTTGAGCGTCTCGATGGCGGCGAGCGTCTCCATGGTCTCGTCGGCACCCACAAAGTCGGGCCTGATCTCTTCGCTCATGTCAATCAGGTCTTGGGCAATGCCCTTGTGGCTGGTCTCGAGCTCTGCCGACAGCGCGTCGCGCATGTGCACGAGCTGGCCGTAGATGTCGGTGAGGTGCTGCTGCTCTTGTTCAAACGTGTGATCCATGGGCTCCTGCCGTCATATGTGGGGCTTGGCGTAACAAACGGACATTCTATTATGACGGCAACCGGGGCAATGCGGGACGCAAACTGCGAGCAACACGAACTGACCCAGTCTCAAGATGAGCCAAGTGCAGTGATATGCGAGGGGCAATCAAGGGACACGCCCTTTTTTTGCCCCGCGGGGCAAAAAAAGGGCGTGTCCCTTGATTGCCCGCTGAGTTAGCAGAAGCGGTCACTACGCTCCCGCTGACCCATCTTCAGGGGCAGGGGGCATACCCAACGCCGTTAAGTTAAGATTGCAGGCATGACCGGGCGCGCCGCGCCGGCGGTCGCCTCGCCCGCGCGGGCCGGCTGGGCCCGAC
>CACXFC010000025.1 GCA_902766835.1 uncultured Coriobacteriaceae bacterium
GCTGCCGATCCTCTGTTCATCCCGGTCCTCATCGGCTTCGGCCTGGACGAGTTCTCCGTCTCCGCTCCGTCCATCCTCAAGGCCCGCCGCATCATCTCCCAGTGGACCAAGGCAGAGGCCGACGCTCTGGTCGAGAAGATCATGCAGTTCAAGACCGACGCTGAGGTCAAGGCTGCTCTGCAGGCTGCCGCCAAGTAATCTGGCGCGACATAGCATTGCAAGGGAGGGGCTCCACCGGAGCCCCTCCCTTTCTGCTGGATATGGAAGAATGCGCGCAAATAAGGGACACGCCCTTTTTTGCCCTGCGGGGCAAAAAAGGGCGTGTCCCTTATTTGCGCCAGTGTATGGCCTTCGCTCCTAGCGCTCCTCGCGGAAGTAGGGGAGGCCTAGGCTTTCCGGCGGTTGGTTCTCGCGCTTGTTGCGCAGGCTCGAGATGACCAGCACGACGATGGTCACGACGTAGGGGAGCATCTTGTAGAGCTCCTTGACCGCCAGGTTCTTGCCGGTGGGAATGAACAGGTACAGGATGTACAGGCCACCGAAGAGGATGGAGGCGGGCACGGCCACGTTCGGCCTCCAGATGGTGAAGATGACCAGCGCGATGGCAAGCCAGCCGCGGTCGCCGAAGGCGTCGTTGCTCCACACGCCGTTGGCGTAGTCCATGACGTAGTACAGGCCACCCAGGCCGGCAATCATGCAGCCCAGGCAGGTTGCCACGTACTTGTAGCGGGTGATGTTGATGCCCGCGGCGTCTGCGGTTGCTGGGTCTTCGCCCACAGCGCGCAGCTGAAGGCCCACACGCGTGTTGTTCAGCACGTAGGCAGCCACGAAGGCAATGATGATGGCCAGGTAGGCGAGGAAGCCAAACGAGAGGAACATCTTCCCGAAGGCACCCATCGAGCTCGCAAAGGGCAGCGTGGCGCGGAAGAGCTTACTCGTGTTGCCCAACGAGATGGTGGGCACGGCAGCGCCGGTCAGCTTGATGAGCGAGCCGCCGAAGAAGTTACCGAAGCCCACGCCAAAGGTGGTCATGGCAAGGCCCGTGACGTTCTGGTTGGCGCGCAGGTTAACGGTGAGGAAGCAGTACAGAAGCCCCATCAAAAGCGAGCCCAGCAGGCAGCAGAGCACGGGGATGGCCACACCCAGGAAGGGGTTGATGTGCGAGGGGTCGGCCAGGCTGCTCTCGTACAGGAACGAGCCAATGACGCCGCAGATGCCGCCCACGTACATCACGCCCGGGATGCCCAGGTTGAGGTTGCCCGACTTCTCGGTGATGATTTCGCCGGTGCTTCCGTAAAGAAGCGGGATGCTTTGGGCAACGGCTCTGGGGATGAAGGCAACCAGATCAAACATTGCGCTCACCCTCCTCCTTCTTCGAGAAGTGGAACTTGTAGGTGATGAAGAACTCGCTACCAATGATGAAGAACAGGATGATGCCGGTGAGGATGTCGCCAAAGCTGTGGTTGAGGCCATAGATGGTCGAGATCTCACCGGCGCCGCGTCCCATGAACTCAAGCAGGAAGCTGCTGGCCACCATGACGGCGGGGTTGAACTTGGCGAGCCAGGCAACCATGACGCCGGTGAATCCGCGGCCGCCCGCAATGGTGGTGGTGATGGTGTGGTCGGTGCCGGCCACCAGCAGAAGGCCTGCCAGGCCGCAGATGGCACCAGACAGAAGCAGCGTGCGGATGATGACCCGCGAGACATTGATGCCCACGTAGCGGGCGGTGTTGGTGCTCTCGCCCACGACCGAGATCTCATATCCGTGCTTGCTGTACTTGAGGTAGGCGTACATGCCCGCCGTCAGCAGGGCCACAATCAGGATGTTCAGCAGGTACTTGTAGGAGCCAATCTGCGGGAGCCAGCCAATCTCGGTGCTCTGGTTGATGATGCCGATCTTGCCCGAGCCCTTGGGTACTTCCCACAAGATGACGTAGTAGGCAACCAGCTGCGTTGCCACGTAGTTCATCATCAGCGTGAAGAGGGTCTCGTTGGTGTTCCACTTCGCCTTGAAGATGGCGGGCAACAGCGCCCAGGCAGCGCCAGCGCCCACTGCTGCCACAATCTCGAGCAGGATGACCACCGGGTTGGGCAGACGGCTTCCCAGGATGAGCATGACAGCCGCAGCTGTCAGGCCGCCGATGAGCACCTGTCCCTCTCCGCCGAGGTTCCAGAACTTCATGCGGAAGGCGGGGGTGAGAGCGAGCGAGACGCATAGCAGGATGGCAGTCTCCTGCAGCAGAATCCAGATCTTGCGCTGCGAGCCGAACGCGCCGTTAATCATGGTGAGATAGACGCTGACGGGGTTGAGCCCGGTCAGCAGGGCAGTGATGATGCCGCAGACAACAAGCGCCGCCACGATGGCGCCCAGGCGAATGACAAGCGCCTGTTGGGTGGACATCTCCTTGCGTTTGGTGATGTGTACCATTAGGCCTTACCTCCCCCGAGCTTGGTCATCATGAGGCCAACCTCGTTCTTCGAGGTGTAGCGGCCGTCCACGATGCCACTAACCTTGCCACCGCACAGAACGAGGATGCGGTCGCACAGCTCAAGCAGCACGTCGAGGTCCTCGCCCACATAGACGACAGCGGTCCCGTTGGCCTTCTGCTTGTTCAGCAGGTCGTAGATCATGTACGAGGAGTTCACGTCGAGGCCGCGTACGGCGTAGGCGGTGAGCAGCACGGTGGGGGAGGACGAAATCTCGCGTCCTACCAGCACCTTCTGCACGTTGCCGCCCGAGAGCCTGCGCACGGGCGTGTCGATGCTGTTGGTGTTGACCTCAAGCTCCTCGACGACCTTCTCGGCAAGCTTCTTGGGCGCCGTGCGGTCGGTGAAGAAGGGCGAGGGACCATCGCGGAACGAGCGCAGCATCATGTTGTCGGTGAGGTCCATGCTGGCGACGAGTCCCATGCCCAGGCGGTCTTCGGGAACGAAGGAGAGCGCCACGCCCATGGAGGCAATCTCCAGCGGGTCCTTGCCAATGAGCTGGTCGATGGTACCGTCGTCGTTGACGTACTCGATACTGCCAATCTCAACGGGCTGCAGGCCGGCGATGGCCTCGAGCAGCTCCTTCTGGCCCGAGCCCGAGATGCCGGCAATACCCAGGATCTCGCCCGAATAGACCGAGAACGAGACGTTGTCGAGCTTGAGGACCCCCTCGTTGTTGCGCACGGTGAGGCCGTGGACGCGCACGCGGCGCTTGGGGTTGATGGGGCGCGGGCGCTCGATGTTGAGCTCCACCTGATGGCCCACCATCATGGTGGTCATCTCCTCGGTGGTGGACTCGGCGGTGATCATCTCGCCCACATACTCGCCCTTGCGCAGCACCACCACGCGGTCGCTGATGTCCTGCACCTCGTGCAGCTTGTGGGTAATGATGATGATCGCCTTGCCCGCGTCGCGCATGTTGCGCAGGACCGCGAAGAGCTTGTCGGTCTCCTGCGGGGTGAGCACGGCGGTGGGCTCGTCGAGGATGAGGATCTCGGCGCCGCGGTACAGCAGCTTGACGATCTCGACGGTCTGCTTCTGCGAGACGGACATGTCGTAGACCTTCTGGTTGGGGTCGACGTCAAAGCCGTAGCTGTCGCAGATCTTGCGGATGCGCTCGGCGGCCGCCTGGATGTCGAAGGGGCCAGGCTCCTTCAGGCCAAGTACGATGTTCTCGGCGGCGGTAAAGACGTTCACCAGCTTGAAGTGCTGGTGAATCATGCCCACGCCGTGGTCGAAGGCGTCCTTGGGGGAGCCGATGACCACCGGTTTGCCGTCAATCTCAATCGAGCCGCTGTCGGGGAAGTAGATGCCCGAGAGCATGTTCATGAGCGTGGTCTTGCCACTGCCGTTCTCGCCCAGAAGCGCAAGAATCTCTCCCCGGTAGATGTCGAGGCTCACGTTGCTGTTTGCCTGGACTTGGCCGAAGGACTTGCTGATGTTGCGCATGCGCACGGCTAGCTTCTTGTCTGCCATGGTCCCCTTTCTGCCTCAAAGAAACGATGGGTACAGTGCAGAAAAGGGACGACCCCCGTTGTCAGGGGCCGTCCCTTCGTGCGATTGCTCTTAGAACTTGGTGTCGAGCAGGTTGATGCCGTCAATCTGCAGGTCGAAGTACGGAGCGGAGCGGAACTTGGACTCCTGGAAGGCGCCGTCCTCGATGACCTCGGTGTCGGGGGTGTAGTCGGCGTCGGTGTCGACGTCAGCCTCGTAGCTGTCGAGCGCCTTGCCCTCGACGGTGAAGGTGGTGGTGTCGAAGACCTTGATGGAGCCGTCCTCGAGGCCAGCCTTGACCTCGTCGAGCTTCTCCTGGGTGCCCTTGGCGGCAACGGCCTCGTTGACCTCGGTCAGCTGGACCGAGTCGGTGGCCAGGGTGCCGGTCCAGTCGGCCTCGATGGCAGCGTCGGCCAGCGTGGCGTTGTAGGCATGCTCGTAGTACGGAGCCCAGTTGATGCGGCTCGACACGATGAAGGTGTTGGGGCAGGCGTCCTGGGTGGAGCCGTTGTAGGAGACGTTGGGGATGCCAGCGTTCTCGCAGGCGGTGGGGGCGCCCATGGAGTCGGCGTGCTGGGAGATGAGGTCGCAGCCGCCGTTGATGAGCTTGGTCGCGCCCTCCTTCTCGGCGGTCTCGTCATACCAGGAGCCGGTGAAGGTGACGTCCATGGTCACGTCGGGCACGATGGACTTGGCGCCC
>CACXFC010000026.1 GCA_902766835.1 uncultured Coriobacteriaceae bacterium
CTGGGACATGTAGGCCGTGTCGGCCTTCTCCCCCACCACCAAAAGCAGCGGCTGATCGACGAGGTACATGAAGTCGTCGGGATCCCAGGCAAAGAGGTCCATCAGGTCGCGCTGGGCAAAGCGGGAGAGCGCACGCGGATGCGCGTGGGTCTCAACATAGTACTCGTAGCCCTCACGGTACATGTCGAAGGGTAGCTTGTGGCCCACTTCGGGGTCCATGTCGCCCATGTTGCCGTTGTAGGTGAGCTCGCCCGCCTGCACCTCGCGCGCACGCAGGTCAGCCACGTCATGCAGGCGCTTGTGCACGCTATCTGCCTGAGACTTGATGAAGCCCTCGCGGCGCACCGAGCCGGTGTTGAACATGGACACGACGGCCACGGCGCGGAAGCGCTTGTCCATCTGCGCGGCCGAGAGCGCGTAGCCGCCACCACCGCAGATGCCGAGCACAGCCAAGCGTGTTGCGTCCACGCCGGGGAACGTGGAGAGGACGTCGGCCGCCAGGCGGTAGTCCTCCACGCGCAGGTACGGGACATCACGGTTGCGCGGCTCTCCCTCGCTCTCGCCCGTGGTCACGGCGTCAAAGGCAATGGTCACAAAGCCTGCCTGTGCAAGGCGCTGAGCGTAGAGGCCCGCCGCCTGCTCCTTGACCGCACCATTGGGATGACCGACCACGATGCCCGCATACGAGCCGTCCGCGCGGTAGCCAGCGGGCGTGTAGACGTTAGCGGCCACGGTCACGCCGTTTGCATCGTAGGCGATGGGGTGCACGTTAACAGCACCCTCGACGTTGGCCGTCAGTGCGTCGCCGTAGACGAAGCCGAAGGGATTGTCCTGATAGGGCTGGGGATTTCTTGGCTGGTAGTTCATGCGCGCTCCTCGCGTCGTAACCGTCGTAATGCGAATGTGTCCCTACTCCAGGCCGTCGTAGATCTCCTGCGGCACGGGCTCGCACCACTCGGCATGGAAGCCCTCGTGCGCGCGGCTGTAGACCACGATGTGGCTGAACCAGCTGTCCTTGGCAGCACCGTGCCAGTGGCGCACTTCCACAGGGATGGCGATGGCGTCGCCGGGCTTCATCTCGATAGCAGGCTTGCCCTCCTCCTGGTACCAGCCGCGGCCTCCGGTGCAGATGATGGTCTGCTCGGAGCCGTGATGGATGTGATAGTCGTTGATGCAGCCGGGGGCAAAGGTGACCATCTGGGTCTGCACGTCGTTGCCCGTCACCAGGGGCACCAGCCACACGTCGCCCGTGAAGTGGGGATTGTCCAGCTTGGGGCCAATGGGCATGGGAAGCGTTGCCTGGTACTCGTCAAAGGTCATCATGGTGGGTCCCTCTCTCTGCCGCGCGGGGCCAGCGTGGCCCCGCGTCTTTCGTTGCGTCTACCTTAGTCCAAGTAACGCCGTACGCGGCTTGCGCGTCACGTGGTTCACCTTGCGTTTGATGCATACTGATGTCCCAAGCAGGTGTGTCAGGGGGACGCTTCGACACACGCGGATTGGAAGGTGCGGCCAGCTCGAAGGGCGTGTCATGGGGGGACGTATAATTTGACGCACTCGCTCGTCCTGGTGTCGGCTGCTCTCGAAAGTCATCTATCCTGACGACCTGATTGAGTGTGTCAAATTATACGTCCCCCATGACACGCCCACTATACGTCCCCCTGACACACCCACTCGCAGGTTGATCGAGGGCGTCAAGCGCACATCGCCGCTTGCACACCCTTTCATTCGCCCTAACGCTTGCGAAGCAGCACCCAGAGCCAGCGGAAGTCGGGCTGGCTGGGATGCTCGTTGCCAAAGACGCCCATCTGCGTCACCGTGAGTTCGGGTACCGTTGCCGCCAGCCTGGCAAAGCGCTCCTCGGTCATGTAGGTGTAGTAGCGTTTGCCCAGGTAGCCATCATGCTCGCCATACTTGAACGAGACATAAAGCACCCCGCCCGGCTTGAGGGCCAGCGCCAGCTTGGGCATAAGCTCCACGAGCCGCTCGTACTCCAAATGCATGATGGATGCCGAAGCAAAGATGCCATCGTAGAGCTCCACGTCGGCAAGCTCGTTGAACTCCTGAACGCTGACGGGCGTGCCCAGGTAGTCAGACGCGAGCGCACACATCCGCGCCGA
>CACXFC010000027.1 GCA_902766835.1 uncultured Coriobacteriaceae bacterium
GGCAACCCCGAGGGCTGGGGCTTCATCGAGATCATGGGCTGCCCGGGTGGCTGCGTCAACGGTGGCGGCCAGCCCATCCAGCCGCAGTGGGTGCGCGACACCATCGACCTCAAGGCCGTGCGTGCCAAGGCTCTCTACGACGCCGACGCCGCCATGGAGCACCGCATGTCCCACGAGAACCCCTCGATCATCAAGCTCTACGAAGAGTGGTACACCGAGGGCTACGGCAAGGGCAAGGCACATCACGCCCTGCACACCAGCTACGTCGCCCGCGAGAAGTATCCCAAGGAGTAGCGTGTAAGCAACGCTACCTTCCGCAGTAGACGCGTGCCCCAGGACCAGCTCCTGGGGCACGTTTTGTTTAAGGGAAGATGCGCGGAAATTAAGGGACACGCCCTTTTTTGCCCCGTGGGGCAAAAAAGGGCGTGTCCCTTAATTTCCCTTTGTTTTGCACGCGTTCAGGCTAGATGGTCTGGGCTACGCCGCGCTCGTCTTCGGCGGAGGTGGTGTGCGCCTGCTGCTCCTGCTGCTCTTCCTGGGCGGGCGGAAGCAGGCCTACGCCAATGCCTGCACAACCCTTGAGCAGGCCAAAGGCCAAGGTTGCCGCAAGCATCAAGGCAATGATCAGATACCGCAGCACCTTGAGCAGCTTCATCCAGCGGCTCTGCTTCTCGTCGTCTTCTTCGTCCTCGTCAGCAATGCCATCGTCTTCCACGTCGTTGATGACCTGCACGATGGGCACCGGTTCGGGAAGGGTGATGAGCTCCGCCCGAGGCGGCTCGCTCAACGCCCCCACGAGCGTCGTCGCCAGCACAGCAGAGGCGGCAACCTTAACGGCCTTCTCGCCAAAATCCTCTTTTGGCGCGACCTGCTGCTCAGCGGTCTGCTGCTCAGCAAGCTGCTGCTCATCTGGGAGCGTCAATTCGTCTGCCATAGTTGGCCTTCCCAAGCTAACGTACGGTGTAACCACTCATTATACGGGGAGGATACCCATCAGACGTGTGATGCAAACACACGAGACGTGCCTCAAAACCTGCTCAGCCGCTATTATGAATTCAGCATCTACCTGCAAAACAAAGGAGAATTGTATGCGTTCGCTCAAGAACCTCACCGCCGTCGGCTTGGCCTTTGCATTGTCGCTGACGCTTGGCGCCTGCGGCCAGGCCCAGCAGGAAGCACCGGCCACAGAAGAGCCCGAGACCCAGGCTCAGGAAGCACAGCAGGAAGAGGAGGCGCCCCAGCAGCAGGAGGCCGCCCAGCCGACCGGCCAGGTTCTCGAGCTCACCTGCGGCACCCTCAACGAGACCAACGACACCTATACCAACGACGACCTCTCGTTCACCTATACGCTTCCCGCAGGCTTTGCCTTTGCCGACCAGGACGTCCTGAACACGTACAACAAGTCCTCTGAAGGCGCCGGCACCCTCTCCACCGACGGCAAGACCGTGACCATCGAGCCCGCCGCCCACTACACCGACATGTACGCCGCATCCGTCGACGACAACCGCCTCAACATCAATCTGACGGTCATCAACATCACCCACACTTCCGTCGACGTCTCATCGCAGGACTTCATCGACACCATGAAGGAAAGCTGGGACGAAGACCTCAAGGCCGAGGGCATTACCGATTTCGACATCACCGCACCCACCGTTACCCTGGGCGACCTCGTTTGCCCCTCCATCAAGGTGGCCTTCAAGGACGGCGACACGGAGCGCTACATGCAGCGCGTCTACTACACCGTGGGCGACCAGCTGCTTGTGAACCTCACCGCCTCTGCCAACGACGAGACGACGCTTATGAACATCCTCGGCATCTAAGCGGGATTGTACAGACATTTAGGGACACGCCCTTTTTTGCCCCACGGGGCAAAAAAGGGCGTGTCCCTTAATGCCTTCGGGTCTTACCCTTCGAAGGGGAAGGTGTAGGGCAGGCCCAGGGCGTCGCGCACCTCGATGATCTCTGCCTGCACCGATGCGTTGATAGGCACGCCCTTCTCCCTGCGCTCCTGCCAGGCAATCCACTCGCGCTCGCCCGCCGTGTAGATGCGGTCGTAGCCGGGAGCCTTCTTGGAGGCGCGCAGGGCGCGGCAGATGTCGCCCGCCGTGCGCTCAAAGACCTCGCGTCCCGCAAAGGCGTCGGGATCCACCACGAAGAAGAAGTGGCCCAGACAGTACATCTGGGGCGAGCCGTCGGGAGCAACACCCGTCAGCGCCTTCATGAACTGGCCGCCCGTCAGTGCCGCCGAGAGAATCTCCACCACCGTTGCGTAGCCGTAGCCCTTATATCCGGCCGTCTCGTCGCCAGGGCCGCCTCCCAGCGGTGCCAGCGCCGCCGTGCCGTCCACCAGCATGTCCAGGATCTCCCGCGCGTCGGTGAGCGTGCGCCCGTCGTAGGAGACAATCACGCCCGGGGCCTCGGCCTTGCCAAAGCGGGCGTCCACCTCGATCTTTCCGCGCTGCACGATGGACGTCGCACAGTCGAGGCAGAAGGGGAACTCCTCGTCGGTGGGGAAGGCGAAGGTGAGAGGGTTGGTGCCCAGCATGTTCTCAACGCCAAAGGTCGGCGAGATGGAGGGTCGGGCGTTGGTCCCCGTGACGCCCAGCAGACCCTGCTTGCTAGCCATCGTGGCCCAGTAGCCAGCGATGCCATAGTGCGTCGAGTTGCGGATGGCGCCGCCCGCCATGCCGTAGGTCTTCGCCTTCTCGATGAGGCGCTCCATCATGCGATACGAGGCTACCATGCCCATGCCGTGATGCGCATCGGCCACCAAGGTAGTAGGCGTCTCGTTGACAATCTCGAGGTTGGTCTGCGGCAGCAGCGTACCCTTGACGATTCGGTCGATGTAGATGGGCTTGAAGCGGTTGCAGCCGTGGCTTTCGATGCCACGGCGGTCGGACTCAAGCAGGACGTCAGCGCAAATGGCGGCGTCTTCGCGCGGCACGCCATACCCCACGAAGGCATCCACCAGAAAGTCGTTCATCAGGTCCCAAGAAACGTACGCCACACCCTCCATGAGCCACCTCTCCTCCAGTCAACGCCTCACATTACCCACCATGATAGGCACGCCCAGACGTCACATAACAGGTTGTGCTGGGCAAACGGCGTTCAGCATCACCCAACTGTGGAGCAACATGTGCAACGAGGTTCCGCGCGTGCGTTGGGGCGTACCCCTTTCCGCACATGTGTGTGCCCTGGGGTCGGTTCTCGCGGCACATCCGTGTGCGTTTCTGCACACGGATGTGCCGCGAGAACCGACCCCAGGGCACACACATGTGCGGAAAGGGGTACGCCCCAACGCACGCTACTCACAAGCGACGTTCCGTGTGCCCGAAGCGACACGTCACAACCGTTCGCGTATTTGTGTCCGCGGGGCCCGCTATGGTTTACCTGCAACAACCCAAAGCGGCCACTCCGCTTGCGCGAAACTATATCTAGTGTTCTTGAATCGGTAACAAACACAAGGTATGGTGGTTTGTGCACTCGGTGTCCGCTAGGGGATGCCGAGTCTTCAGTCTGTGCCTAAGGAGCATGCCCATGTCACCCATAGCCTATCCCACCTCGATCGTGAAGCGTGACGGATCGCTCACCACCTTCGACCAGGATAAGATCACGGCCGCCATCGAAAAGGCTGGCGAGGCTACCGGAGAGTTTGGCCCCGACGAGGCCATCATCCTCTCGGGCCAGGTATGCAAGGTCATTGCGCATCGCTTTGAGGGTGCCTCCCCCACCGTCGAGGAGATTCAGGACATCGTCGAGCAGACACTCATCACCGCCAACCACTTCGAGACAGCCCGCGCCTACATCGTGTACCGCGAGAAGCGCAGCCAGACCCGCCGCGACCGCGAGACTTACATCGACGTAACCGGCTCGGTCAACGAGTACCTCTCCCGTGCCGACTGGCGCGTCAACGCCAACGCCAACCAGGGCTACTCGCTCGGCGGCCTCATCCTCAACGTGTCGGGCAAGGTCATTGCCAACTACTGGCTGAGCCACGTCTATCCGCCCGCAGTGGGCGACGCGCACCGCAACGGCTCGGTGCACATCCACGACCTGGACATGCTCAGCGGCTACTGCGCCGGCTGGAGCCTGCGCACCCTGCTCAACGAGGGCTTCAATGGTGTGGCCAACAAGGTGGAGTCCGCTCCTCCCAAGCATCTGGGCGCCGCCATGGGCCAGATGGTCAACTTCCTTGGCACGCTGCAGAACGAGTGGGCTGGCGCGCAGGCGTTCTCGTCCACCGACACCTACCTCGCCCCCTTCGTGCGCGTCGACCATCTGAGCTACGAAGAGGTCAAGCAGGAGATGCAGGGCTTCGTCTACAACATGAACGTCCCCAGCCGCTGGGGCACGCAGACGCCCTTCTCCAACCTCACC
>CACXFC010000028.1 GCA_902766835.1 uncultured Coriobacteriaceae bacterium
GCCCTCTGCAATGATGTACACGGTGCGGCCGTTTTCCAGCGTATAGGCCTCGATGTTGTTCCGGGCGGGCCTGTGCGACACTGCCATGGCCTTGAGCTTGGCCACCGCCACCTCCACGTCAAAATGCCCGGCGTTGCAGCAGATGGCACCGTCCTTCATGCGCAGGAACGCCTCCGGACCAATCACATCCTCGCAGCCCGTCACCGTTACAAAGAAATCGCCCTGCCCGGCGGCCTCCAGCATGGGCATCACCTTGAAGCCGTCCATCACCGCCTCCATGGCCTTCACGGGATCCACTTCCGTGACGATGACTTCCGCCCCCAGGCCCTTGGCCCGCATGGCAACGCCCTTGCCGCACCAGCCGTAACCGGCCACGACAGCAATCTTGCCGGCAACCACCAGGTTGGTGGCGCGGTTGATGCCGTTCCAGACGCTCTGGCCAGTGCCATAGCGGTTGTCAAAGAAGTGCTTCATCTGGGCATTGTTCACGCGCACCATGGGGAAGCGCAGCTTGCCCTCGCGGTTCATGGCCTCGAGGCGGATGATGCCCGTGGTGGTCTCCTCGCAGCCGCCAATGATGTTGTCGATGAGCTCGGGGAACTTGGTGTGCACGGCGTTCACCAGGTCGCCGCCGTCGTCGATGATGAGCGTGGGGCCAACGGCCAGTACGTCGTCGATGCAGCGGTTGTAGTCCTCTTCGGAGATGTTGTGCCAGGCATGCACCTCGATGCCCTCGGTCACGAGTGCGGCCACCACGTCGTCCTGCGTGGAGAGGGGATTTGAGCCAGTGGCATACACCTCGGCGCCGCCTGCCTGCAGGACTTCGCACAGGTATGCGGTCTTGGCCTCAAGATGGATGGAGAGGGCAATCTTCTGTCCGGCGAAGGGCTTGGTCTGGGCAAACTCCTCCTTGAGCATGGTGAGCAGCGGGCAGTTGCGCCGCACCCACTCAATCTTGCGCATGCCGCCTTCAGCCAGATTGATGTCCCTGATCTCGCTTGCCATCCTTGCCGCTCCTATCCTTGATGTGTTCGCATGCGCGATGTGTGACCCTGCCAGTTTATAACAAGAGGTCGGAAGATACCATTCTAGTCGTTGGCTTGCGCGCCTGTTGCCCAGTTGAGTCTGGGGGAGGGGCTACTTTTCTGCCTTCGCGCGGTGCTTCTCGTTGAATGCGGTGACCCCGTTGCCCTGCGGTGTGAACCAGCCGTACTTCTTGTCCAGCAGAACCGTGGCCACGCAGTAGATCGTCATCATGGCGGTGGTTGCGATCAGCCCCTCCAATCCGCTCTCGTTGGATGATGCCAGACCCACCCCGTTGCACAGAAACACTGCCAGGTTGTTGGCGATGTGTGCGCTGCTGCTGGCCTCCAGTCCCTTTGAGTACCGCGTGAGGAACGCAAACCCTAAACCATTGACCAGGACCGCCGCGATGCCAAAGACGCCATAGCTGTGCGAGATCGCGAAGAGGACCGATGAGATCAACATGGCAACGAGAGGGATATTCGTCCACGATCCGACCGCCTGCATTATGAGTCCACGATAGATGTATTCCTCTGCGGTGGCCTGGATGGGCACCGCAATCAGGCAGACGAGCAGACCGATCATAGTGAACCTGTTGACGTGGTCTGCGGCAGGATCAGGTAAGAGCAGCGCATCGGTAACGATTGCACCGCCAAATACGATGGCGGCAAGGACAAGGCACTTGGCAAACGCGCCCCAGTTCCAACCGCCGCGTGACGACGAATAGGACGAGAAGGGGCGATCGCCTACGATGCGTGAAGCAATGGCAAGGCTGGGAAGCAGGCTGGCGACGCCTCCAATTGCCAAGAATGCCCCGGGTCCCGTGAAGAAATGCTCGCTTGACCGTTCGGTTGCCTCCCTGATGAGATTGTAGTCGCCTAGCCATAGGCCAGCGAGGGCCAGACTCATCATTTGGAACAGAAAGGCGAATAGTACGGTAATCAGGCCAACGATGAGCGGCTTGAACCATTTGTAGGTGACGAACCTGCGCGGGAAGGTCGTGTACTCGTATGCGTTCTGCTCCATCGCGAAGCCCCCCTATCTGTCGATTGGCCGCAGCGCCTCGGTTGGTGTACGCGTATACGTCTGCTTCATGGTACGCCTTAGGTTGGATAATACTTCCAACAACTTGGAAGGTGGGGACGGTTCCTTTTGTCCAGCCGACCGGGGTGTAGTACAAGCGGCCACGACTTCATCGCTGCTCGACCTCGGCGGGAGGGAGTCGGTCGACAACCTGAGGAGAGTCAAGATCCGCGAGCACATTGCCCTCATTGCCGAGATGGTTGGGGGAGTGTAGGGAGGCTGAGAGCAGCGCGCACGATGATGGGCTAACCGCGAGGTTGAGGGCATTCTGTTCGGAAGGCGGGGGTACTACGACGAGTGACGCCAAGCGATGCCAGACGCTGCCTACTAGCCGAGAGCTGAGGAGGGCGGACGGAATGGAGACATGGGAATTGAGGCCGAATGTCTCGGTTGGAAGCGTCGTGTTTGGCATGGACAGGGCGGAGGTTCATGCGCTTCTTGGGGTGGATTATGAAGAGCTCAAGAAGACAGAGTGGAGGAAGACCACGGAGGAGGACTACCACAGGTTCCATGTGATCTACACGTCGGATGACCTGGTGGAAGCGGTCCGACTCTTCCACGGCGAGGGAATAGAAATCACCCTAGACGGCGTCGTGATCTTCCCCATGAAGAGGGACATGGTGAAGGAAGTCGTGCCCGGAATCAAGAGCGACGAATACGACTTGTTCTGGGATGAAGAGAGGTCCATCGTCTACGGGCAGTATGCAGGCGAGGAAGACGAGATGTTCGATTTCATCATGGTAGGCATGAAGGGGTGTTGGCCTTCTTAGGATCGTTTGGGGCCGGCCCCTCACGGTCGGACGGACTTGCGCAGGCCCTCAACTACCCTTGGTCTCACTCTTCCAAGCATGCTTTCATGTGCGCCAGGTCGTACGGGTACCACCTTTCACCTTGCAGCGGGCCGTCGTCGAGCTCGGCCATCCTGGCGACCGCCGCGCACTCGTATGCCCAGTACCCGTAGTACGGCACGGAAGCGCTCTTGTGGCCTCCGTACCACCAGCAGCCACGGTGGATCACCAGCCAGCGCTTCTGCAGGAACGTCCGTACCTCGTCGATCCCGTGCTCGTCCGGGCTTTCCAGCACTGGCTTGAGCGGCTCGAAGGTCTTCTTCCAGCGGAAGGTCTCGCACCGATACGGCCACGATGGGTCGAGCCTGCCGCACAGGCGGTCTACCAGGTAGTCCTCTATGTGGGCCTCGCGCAGATTGCCGAGCAGCGCCGAGAGGTCCGGGTCCGCTGGGTCTGCCCCAAACAGGACCGCGAGCGACAGGACCTTGACCAAGTCGAAATAACTGTCCGCCTCTGGGTCACAAGCCAGTGCGGTGTACCTCAGCAGTCCGGCAAACGAATGCGGAAGTCGCTCGTCCTGCGTCCCGAGCGTGTAGATGAGATCGAACTGCTTGAGATAGCTGGACTGTAGGAACTGATATCCGTTGCGTACCCCGTCAGAGTCCTCGCCCTGCTCGGCGCGCGCCTGGTCAATCAGCTCGTTGAGGTCACTGATCTCCTCATCCTCGTCTGAAAGCAGGTCGGCAAAGTACTCGTCGGATTTCAGATTGCCCCGCATCGCACGCCACCACCCGTTTCGCAAAGTGCAGATGCACGCATCTTATCAAAGGCCGGGTTCGCCGGTCTAAAGAACTATCCCCAACGGTCCGACCAGAAGGAACCGTCCCCAATGGTCGCCGCGAGCGGAACGGACCTCCAAAATACGCGCACTCGTGTTAGGCTTGTGCGCGGTTGCAGGTGGAGGGAGTATTCATGATCGAGGACTTCGATAAGGTCGCCGACGTGCCCGACGAGCTGGTGGCAAGGTACGAGGGGCTGCTGCCGGAGGAGATCCTGGACATCTGGCGCGAGTATGGGCTCGGCACCTTCTACCACGGGTACCTGAAGGTCATAGACCCCCGCGAGTACAAGAAGCTGCTCGAGGACACCTACTGGCGCGGTGACGCGGCCATACCCGTCTTCGCCACGGCCTTTGCCGACCTGATCATTTGGCAAGAGGACCAGTATCTCGTGATCGTCAACTACAGGAAAGGCGTCAGCCACGTCATGTACGACGGGTTCGAGTTCTTCCTGGAGGACCTCATGGATGGCTGGCTCGACGAGAAGCACCTCAGCATGCGCACGTACAACGCCGCCGTCAAGAGGTACGGCTCGCTGGCCTACGGCGAGTGCTTCGGCTATGTCCCGCTGCTCGGCCTCGGCGGGAGGGAGACGGTCAACAACCTGAGGAAGGTCAAGATCCGCGAGCACATAGCCCTCATCGCCCAGATGGTCGGCGGGGTGTAGCGGCCGCGGCGCCGGCTACACACATGCGTCCAAGCAGTGGAGGCAATGATAGTATCCAAGAACAGACGCTATTACACCGGATGCATTTCAGGCTACCGGCAAGCCGAAGCGACGGTCACTCGTGTTCGCGATCTTGGGCATGGCTATCCTCATCTTGGCGCTCGCTGGTTGCAGCTTCTTCCGGCAGGAGGAGCGTGTGTACGACGCCTTCTACGATGCCGAGGAGATAGTCACCCGGGAGTTCGGTACGGACTCCTACGAGTTACTCCACAACTCCGACCTGCCGTTCTACACAGGCGACAACACTGACCACGTGGTCGTATATGTGAACGGCGAGGACGGCAGCAAGCCCTTCGACAGGCTCTGGATAATCGTCTCGCCCGAAACCGAGAGCGAGGCCATCGCTGTCTTGAAGGATTTCGAGGCGTACCTCGACCTCGGAAACGGTGCTCATTGGATCAGGGACGACGAGGCCCTATGCGGAACAACGATGGCAGCCGAGACTCTTGGCAAGGGGATTTCTCACGACCCCAATGCATTCTGGCAGCGCGACATGCCGAACCCGGAAATGTGGGAGGACTCGATTGTCGAAGAGAGCAGCGAGGTACACTGGTACGCGCGCCGCCACAAGACGATGGTGCTTGTCATGAATGCAACATGGTCCCGCTACGAGAGGGATGGCGAGGTGTGGTTCGAA
>CACXFC010000029.1 GCA_902766835.1 uncultured Coriobacteriaceae bacterium
CCACGTACGTGAGGTGCGCGGCCAAGGCCTCATGATCGGCATCGAGTTCGATGACGCGATAGACGCGGTAGAGCTCAAGCATGAGTGTGTGCGTCGCCATCTGCTGCTCACCGCAATAGGAAACCGCGTCATACGCCTGGTCCCGCCGCTCATCGTGACGGAGGACGATTGCAATGCGGCGTGCGAGATTCTCAATGCGTCGATCGAAGCTCTTGTCGGGTGAGGCAGCCCCTCAAGCATTTGAAGCCGTCGGGCCATCGATGACAATCGGCTGGCCCGACGTGCTTTTGCCTTGGGGAGGAAATGGTCTGGCTCAGAGCGCAAGCCACGCAGGCGCCAAGCGCGCTCACGTCTCGGGGAAGCGAGGATGGCTTCCCTCCAAAAAGTGCCCCTCACATTGCCGCGGGGGAACTCGAACCGGATAGTGCCCCGTGTAGCAGGCGGTGCAGTACCCGCCTGCAGGCACGCACCGCAAGAGTCCCGGCAATGACAGGAAGGCGAGGGAGTCTGCCCCGATGAACGAGCGAATCTCCTCGGGCGAATACCGTGCGCTTATCAGCTGGTCCTGCGTATCGGTATCGATGCCATAGAAGCAGGGCCAACGGACCTCTGGGCACATGATGCGCACATGCACCTCGCGTGCGCCGGCGTCGCGCTGCATGCGGACGAGCTGTCGCATCGTCGTCCCCCGCACGATGGAGTCGTCGACCATCACGATGCGCTTGTTGCGAACGCTGTCCCGTAAGGCGTTCAGCTTCATGCGAACGCTCAGCTCGCGCATGCCCTGGGTCGGCTCGATGAAAGTCCGAGCCACATAGCGGTTCTTGATGAACCCCTCGCCATAGCGAATGCCCAGCTCGGCAGCGTATCCCTCTGCTGGCGGCAGGCCCGAATCGGGTACGCCGATCACGAGGTCTGTCTCGACAGGCGCCTCGCGTGCCAGATTGCGCCCCATCGAAAAGCGCATGCCATACATGGTGCCACCGCATTCCACGGAGTCGGGACGCGAGAAGTAAACGTGCTCGAAGATGCAACGCGCCTCGGCTAAGGCGGGTACGCCCTGCTCGCTGGACGGCCCCTCGCTGGAGACGCACACGACTTCACCGGGGTACACTTCGCGCACGAAGTCGGCGCCGATGGCGTCAAGCGCACATGTCTCGCTGGAGACAACCCATGTGCCGTCTTCGGGCTTCCCGAGGCTCCCAAGAACAAGGGGTCTGATGCCATGAGGGTCGCGGAAGGCATAGAGAGCATCTTCGCAAAGTAGGACGATCGCATACCCACCCTCGAGATTCCTCATCATGTACCGGATTGCCTCCCGAACACTGTGGAGGTCTCCTGCCCTCAGCCCTATGAGAGACGCAGCCGCCTCGCTGTCGCTGTCGCTGCGAAACCGCACGCCCTGTCTCACGAGGTCCTCGCGGACGTCGTCCGCATTGACGAGTGTGCCGTTGTGCGCTAGGGCGATGGTGGCGTCACCAAAGTTCGATAGATGGGGCTGGGCGCATTGCCAGTCACGTGCGCCTGAGGTGGCATAGCGCACGTGCCCGATGGCTGCCTTGCCTGCAAGAGCCGCGACGTCCCCTTGGGAGATGACCTGGTCAACGAGGCCGAGTCCCTTTCTCATCATGATGCTGTCACCGTCGGCCGCGGCGATGCCCGCAGACTCCTGCCCCCGGTGCTGCAGGGCCTTGAGGCCGAAGTACACGAGACGTGTCGCATCCTGCCCAGACGACCAAACGCCAAAGACCCCGCACTCCTCGTGCAGATGATCGCAGTCTTCTCGCATGCTCCCCCCCAGAGCCCTCACGAATGTTGCACCCATGCTGCTGGGAGCCTGTTGCGAGACGATTGCGCATACGCGTCAGGCCAAAGACAGGCCCGAAACGATTGGGTGTCTATACGATGACCTGCATTTATCCAGCTCGTAGCGGGTTTGGAACGAATCGCGGCAGGGCCCTTCCGGGGCCATAGACTTGTTTTTGTGCGTTCAGTCTCGGGTGAGGGGAGCCGTTCGATGAACCTGCTTGTGTCCGAGGGAAGCCAGCCGCTAGCCCTGCTCGCCCTTGAGGATGGGACCTGCTTCTGCGGCCGCGCCTGCGGGGCCTCGGGTGAGGCCTTTGGCGAAGTCGTCTTCAACACCTCGATGGTGGGCTACCAGGAGATCGTGACCGACCCAAGCTACGCTGGGCAGATAGTCACGCTGACCTACCCGCAGGTGGGCAACTACGGTGTGAGCGAGGCGGCGATGCAATCGAGTGGCACCGCGCTGCGCGGCCTGGTGGTACGCGACCTGTGCCACACACCGTCCAACTGGCAGTCTGTCTGCGCCTTTCCCGACTTCCTGCGCGATCACGGCGTGATTGCCATCGAGGGAGTGGACACCCGTGCCCTCACCCTGCGCATTCGTAGTGCCGGCGCCATGCGAGCAGCTATCTCTACGATCGACCTCGACCCTGAGAGCTTGGTGGCCCGCGTGACCGCCAGCCCTGCCATCAACGCACACAACTTTGTGGCCGACGTGTCGCCGCGGCAGGAGCGCGTGACACCCGCCTCATCCTATGCGCTCCGCGTGCGGGAAAAGACCGGTCGTGCGGCGTTGCGCGTGGTGGCCTACGACTGTGGTGAAAAGCGCGGCATCGAGGAGGGGCTCGCAGCCATCGGCTGTGAGGTGGTGGCTGTTCCCTTCGATACGCCTGCCGCACGGGTACTCTCGCTCAAGCCTGATGGCGTCTTCTTCTCAAACGGTCCTGGTGACCCGCGGCAGGTGACGCAGACAGCGCGCGCCGCAGAGGACCTGCTCGGTAGGTTGCCCGTCTTCGGCATCTGCCTGGGCAACCAGATCATGGCCCTGGCTGCGGGTGCTGACATCGAGAAGCTGCCCTTTGGGCACCACGGGGGCAATGAGCCCGTCATGAATCTGCTCACGCGCCGGGTCGAGATCACGGCGCAGAACCACAACTACGGGCTCGTCTTCGACAGTATGGGGCCGCTCGAGCCCGAGCTGTCCGAAGGTGAGACGACCCACGTGCGCGACCTGCGTCATTGGGTCGAGCTTGGCATCGCGCCGGTGGTGCGGACGCCCCGCCTAGGCCGCGTGCGCCTCACCCACGTGAACCTCAACGATGGAACACCCGAAGGCATTCAGTTCCTTGACCTGCCGGCATTCTCCGTGCAGTACCACCCGGAGGCGTGTCCGGGGCCGCATGACGCGCGCTACCTCTTTGATGCCTTTGCTCGCCTCATGGACGCGTGGCGCGAGCGTGACAACGGGGGCTCCGTGAGTCCCGATTACCTGTCCATCGACGTGCGCGAGGGGAGGCCTCACCATGCCGAGGCGTGATGACCTGCACAAGATACTGATTCTGGGCTCTGGCCCCATCGTTATCGGTCAGGCCTGCGAGTTTGACTATTCTGGGACGCAGGCATGCCAGGCACTGCGCCGCGCGGGCTACGAGGTGGTTCTCGTCAACTCCAACCCTGCGACCATCATGACCGACCCTGAGACGGCGGACCGCACCTATGTGGAGCCCATCACCGTGGACGCCGTGACCAGCGTCATTGAGCGCGAGCAACCCGACGCGCTGCTCCCCAACATGGGAGGCCAGACAGCGCTCAACTGCGCGGTCGCCCTAGGCGAGACGGGTGTGCTCGAACGCTACGACGTGGAGGTGATTGGCTGCGACCTCGATTCGATCCGCATCGGGGAGGACCGTGAGCTGTTTGCCGCTGCCATGCGGGACATCGGCCTCGAGGTTGCGGCCTCGGGTTTTGCCCACACGCTCGACGAGGCTATGGACATCGCGGATGGTCTGGGCTATCCGGTGGTCGTCCGCCCGAGCTTCACGCTCGGTGGAGCGGGCGGCGGCATCGCTCGTAACGAGCAGGAACTGGAGCAGATCGCCGGCCAGGGACTCGCGCTCTCACCTTCGACGGAGGTGCTCGTAGAGCAGTCCATCGAGGGCTGGAAGGAGATCGAGATGGAGGTCATGCGCGATGGCGCTGGCAATGGCATCGTCATCTGCTCCATCGAGAACCTCGACCCTATGGGCGTGCATACCGGCGACTCCATCACCGTGGCGCCGGCCCAGACCCTCTCCGATGACGAGCTACAGCGCTTGAGGGACTACTCACTTGCCTGTCTGGAGCGCGTGGGTGTGGCGACCGGTGGATCCAACGTACAGTTTGCCGTGAATCCCGAAGACGGGCGCGTCATCGTCATCGAGATGAACCCGCGCGTGAGCCGCAGCTCTGCCTTGGCATCCAAGGCTACGGGATTTCCCATCGCCAAGGCAGCCGCGCTGCTTGCCGTGGGCTATACCTTGGACGAGATTGTCAACGACATCACCCGCGTAACGCCCGCTTGCTATGAGCCGTCCCTCGACTACTGCGTGGTCAAGGTCCCGCGCTTTGCCTTCGAGAAGTTCAAGGGCACGAGTGAGGTGCTCACGACGCGCATGAAAAGCGTGGGCGAGGTCATGACCATCGGGCGTACCTTTGAGGAGGCATTGCAGAAGGTCTTGCGCTCGCTCGAGGACGGGCATGACGGACTCGGCCTCGACGAAGCGGCCCTATTCGATGAGAAACACTTCGCCGAGCTGGTGGCCTTGCCCACCCCGGAGCGCATCTTCTACGTTGCCGAGGCCCTGCGGCGTGGGTGGAGCGTGGGTCGGGTGGCGGGTATGACGGGCATCGACCCATGGTATCTGTACCGTATCGCAGATATCGTGACCGCCGAAACCGCCATCCGCAGGCTGGGTCTTGGCGGCATGGATCGGGAGCATCTGCTTGCGGCCAAGCAGCTGGGCTTCTCGGACGTCCAGATTGCCCGGCTCTGTGGCTGCACCGAGGAGGTCGTGCGTGCGGTGCGCAAGGTGTTGGGCGTGACGCCACAGGTCAAGACCATCGATACCTGTGCGGGAGAGTTCGCCGCCCAGACCAACTACCACTATCTGACCTACGAGGACGGCGGGGCCACCGAGCATACGGAGGCAGCGCGGCCGCGGGCCATCATCCTCTCAGCCGGTCCCAACCGCATTGGACAGGGCATCGAGTTCGACTACTGCTGCGTGCATGCAGCCTACGCCCTGCGCGACAAGGGCTACGAGACCGTGATGATCAACTGCAACCCCGAGACCGTCTCGACTGACTATGACACCTCAGACCGTCTGTATTTCGAGCCGCTCACCTTCGAGGACGTCATGAACGTAATCGAGATAGAGCAGCCGGAGGGCGTTATCGTCACGCTCGGCGGACAGACCCCCATCAAGCTTGCGCGACAGCTAGAGGAGGCAGGCGTGCCTCTCATGGGGACGGGATCGGATGCCATCGATCTTGCCGAGGACCGCGACCGCTTCTCAGCCCTGCTCGATCAGATGGGTCTGGCCTATCCTCCTTCCTCGGTAGCTGCCACGATCGAGGAGGCGCAGCAGGCGGCACGCTCCGTGGGGTATCCGATTATCGTGCGCCCGAGCTACGTGCTCGGCGGGCGAGGCATGGCCATCGTGTATGGGCCGGAGGAGCTCGCCTCCTACATGGGCGAGGCAACGCGTGTGACGCCAGACCATCCCGTGTATCTTGATGCCTTTCTCGAGGAAGCCATCGAGCTTGACGTGGACGCCCTCTGCGACGGGACATCGTGCTACGTGGGTACGGTGCTCGAGCACATTGAGGAGTGTGGCATCCACTCGGGCGATTCGGCCTGCTGCTACCCACCCTTTTCGCTCTCGGACACTCTCGTGCAGAATGTGCGGGACATTACTCACCGGCTCGCACTGGCTTGCGGCATCCGCGGCCTGCTCAATGTGCAGTATGCCGTCAAGGACGAGCAGGTTTTCGTGATCGAGCTCAACCCTCGCGCCAGCCGCACGGTACCCTTCTCGAGCAAAGCGAGCGGCGTGCCACTAGCTAAGCTTGCAGCACGTGTCATGACCGGGGAGGTACTGGCCGACCTGCCCCTACCACCCGAGGAGCGCGAGACCGGCTACTTTGCCGTCAAGGAGGCGGTCATGCCCTGGGCACGGTTCCCCGGATCGGACGTGCGGCTGGGCCCCGAGATGAGGTCTACGGGCGAGGTCATGGGGGTGGGTGCCACCTTTCCTGTGGCGTACGCCAAGACGCGCGAAGCCATCGACTACGAGATGCCGTCGGAAGGCACGGTCTTTATCAGCGTGCGTGATGCCGACAAACGGGCTATCGCGCCGGTGGCCTTCTCGCTTGCCCAGATGGGGTACCGAATTCTCGCCACACGTGGGACGGCTAAGACCCTGCGTGCTGTCGGCATCGCCTGCGAGGTGACCAAACGCGTTGGTGAGGGGCATCCTAACGTGCACGACGTACTCGCGGGAGGGGGCGTCTCCTTCATCATCAATACGCCGCACGGGCACGACTCTCGGGGAGATGGGGCTGTGCTGCGCTCGGAGGCAGTCAGCCGTGGCATCACCAACGTAACGACGCTCTCTGGCGCTACGGCATTGCTTCAGGCACTGGCCGTGCTGCGAAACGGCAGGCTTTCGGTATGCGCGCTGCAGGACTTGGCGGTACGGCAGCAGTGAGGGTCTTGGTCACGAACTATTCCAACGTCACTCGTGCCTGCCGGTGATGACCGCAGCCATCGCCTCGTTGACCTCGGCGAGTGTCGTGTTCCCGTACGAACCGACGATGATTGATTCTACTTCCCGTGCATCATAAGGTAACAGCAGGTAAGGGGCTGAGTGCCGCTCCGTCGGCGGAAAGCCCCCATGTGGCGGCGACAAGGGGAGAGGAACGCAAGATGGAAGACGTGACCCGTAGGAACTTCGTGTTGGGGCTTGGCTCGGCACTTGGTATGCTTGGCCTGGCGGCATGCGGCGCAAATGCCGCAACCGAGGAGCCGGCTGCAACCGAGCAGCCTGCCGAGACCGAGGAGGCACCCGTGGAGGCTGCGGCGGCACAGGGCATCAGCTCGCCCATCCTGACCGAGCTGGCGTATCGCACCTATCAGATCTCCGAGTACGGCATGGACTCGCTGTTCTGGATCGAGGGCGACGACAAGGCAATCCTGCTCGATACCGGCACCGGCACCTTTGACGTGCCTGGCTTTGTCAAGGCCAACTTTGGCGACAAGCCCTACGACATCGTGCTCACCCACGGGCACGTGGATCACGCGGGCGGCATGTTCCAGTTCGACAAGGTCTACCTGCACGAGGCCGACTACGAGCTGGCGCTGAGCAACACGCGGGAGGTGCGCGCAAACTACGTGCAGTCGATGGTCGACGCCTCCGACGGCCTGTACGCGGTGACTCCCGACATGGTCATCGGTGGCGATGACCCCAAGGCCGAGGCTCCCGAGTTCCTGCCTCTCAACGAGGGCGATGTCATTGACCTGGGCGGCCGCAAGCTCGAGGTCTACTTCACCCCTGGTCACACGGCAGGCAGCTGCTCGTTCCTCGATCGTGACAACCGCATCCTCTTCACGGGTGACGCGTGCAACCAGAACACGCTGCTCACCCCGATCGACGGCTCCGGTGAGGACGAGGTCTCGGATGACCAGTGCATCAGCGGCCTCAAGAAGACCGCCGAGAAGATGCTCTCGCTGCAGGACGCCTTCGACCGCAACGTCAACGGCCATGTGGGCTGGGGTCCCTACCTGAGCTTCACCTCCCAGAGCCCGCTCGTGATCCCCGAGTGCATCAAGCTCTGCCAGGACATCCTCGACGGCAAGGTCAAGGGCGAGGAGCAGCCAGGCATGTTTGGCGGCACCAACCTGATCGTCCAATCCGAGACCGGTGCGATGCAGATCCAGTACTACGACTGGCAGGTCAAGTAGGCACTACCCAAAACGATTCAGATATCGTGACGTTGCTGCGCGGGGCGAGTGGGAGATGGTCTCCCGCCCGCCCCGCGGCCAGTGTGCGCGGTATGCAACAACGCTTTTTGAGTACACCCTAGCGTCGCATAATGAAGTGCTTGACTTAGAGCGCCTAGATGGTGGTTTCTCAGCCTCCAGAAAGGCCCCGGTCTGGTGGTCACAGGCGCTTGTGATGTTCGCTAGATACAGCCCTTGATGGTCACCACGAAGTGCGCATCGCGGTCACCGGAAACTGAGCAGTTTGGTCAGGAGAGAGGCTTCTGCTACAGCCTCAGCGCTCAGTCACGCACGGCACTCAGGCCGCCCTCTAGAAGCCGTCCGGTCAGATCGATCACCTCGTCAATTGTGAGCGATGTTCCCGACTGACGCCAGTAGCGATACAACGACAGACTCGCATCCACGGTAAAGTGATCGATGAGGCTTCGCTCGGCTGCACTGCGGCTTGCAATGGTGTCGAAGCGACTTCGGTTCTGCTGCAGCGAGCCATACAGCATGTGGTTGACGTACGGCGCATAGGACTCGTCGCATACCATGACCTGAAACCACTCGTCCTGCTGTGCGAAGAAGGTGAAGAAGACGCGGTTGGTGTCGGCTATGAACAAAGGCGTTGGCAAAGCACGCATCTGTTCGTCGTAGCGGGTCAGCACGTGTCGAGTCCCGCCGGCAAGCGGTCGATGAACTCCAGCGCGTTGGCCAGACCAGCGGCTCGGCGGATCTCCTCCTCGGGTGCGCCCGGCGCGTCCTCCACCAGGCGCGGCTCGTCCAGGATCCGCGTCATCTCGGCCGCCTCGCCCACGGCGCGGTTCATGCGCTGCATCATCGAGTTGATGTAGTTGAAGCGCATGCTCAAGTTGTAGGTGTGTCTGCAGACACATGATATTGAGGCTTACGTGCGACGTTTGCGCAGGTAGACGCGCCGTTGCTTGAGGGTTCG
>CACXFC010000030.1 GCA_902766835.1 uncultured Coriobacteriaceae bacterium
CAGAGCGTCTTCTACCATGCCAAGCCGGTCTACGAGACCCTGCCTGGCTGGAAGTGCGACATCTCGGGCGTGCGCAACTTCTACCAGCTGCCGCGCGAGGCCAAGGACTACATCGACTTCCTCGAGCAGCTGGCCGGCGTGCGCGTGAGCATCATCACTGTCGGCCCCGACCGCGAGCAGACCATCGACCGCTACTGGCACTAGAACACAGACACAAGGTGCATGGGGGAGCGTAGCGACTGCTTCGGCTAACTCAGTGGACAATAAGGGACACGCCCTTCTTTGCCCCGCGGGGCAAAGAAGGGCGTGTCCCTTATTGTCCCTCGTGTACCACAGCACTTGGGTCGTCTTTTGGAGCAGAGGCGACACAATCGCTCGGCTTTGCTACAAATTCGTGGTATCTGGGGGGATAGGGCTTCCCTGCGCTATGCTCTAAACGGCAGATGATACCTATCACGAGGAGAGGTTCCATGGCATCCGAAAAGATTGACATCCTGCTGCTTGGTGCGGGTGGGCGTGAGCATGCGCTGCTCATGAAGTTGGCCGAGTCGCCCCGTGCGGGCAAGCTGTATGTGGCGCCGGGCAATGGCGGCATGCTGCAGCTGGCCGAGGCAGCACCGGTGGATCAGGAGAACCCTGAGCAGGTGGCCGCCTGGGCCGCCGAGAATGGCATCGGCCTTGTGGTCGTTGGCCCCGAGGCTCCGCTGGTGGTAGGGGTTGCCGACGCCGTGCGCGCGGCAGGCATCGCCTGCTTTGGCCCCAACGCAAACGCCGCGCAGATGGAGGGCTCCAAGGAGTTCGCCAAGCAGGTCATGGACCGTGCGGGCGTACCCACGGCAGCCTATCGCAGCTTCACCGACCGTGCAGCCTGCGAGGCCTACGTGCGCGAGGTAGGTGGCCCCATCGTGGTGAAGGCCGACGGCCTGGCCGCGGGCAAGGGCGTTATCGTGGCGCAGACCACCGAGGAGGCCCTTGCAGGCGTGGACGAGTGCTTCTCGGGCGCCTTTGGCGATGCGGGAGCAACCGTGGTGGTCGAGGAGATGCTCGAGGGCCCCGAGTGCTCGCTGCTGGCGCTGACTGACGGTACCACCGTGGTGCCACTGGCCACCTCGCAGGACCACAAGCGTGCCTATGATGGCGACAAGGGCCCCAACACGGGCGGCATGGGTGTGTACAGCCCCGTGCCCATCCTGCTTGACGGCGAGCTCGAGCGCATGATTGAGATCGAGCAGAAGGTTGTGGACCAGCTGCGCGCAGACGGCATCACCTACAGCGGCTGCCTGTACGGCGGCTTCATGCTCACCAAGGACGGCCCGAAGGTGCTTGAGTTCAACGCGCGCTTTGGCGACCCCGAGACCCAGGTGGTTCTGCCGCGCATGAAGGCTGACCTCGTGGAGACCTTCCTTGCCTGCGACAACGGGACGCTCTCGCCCGACATGGTTGCCTGGGGTGACGATTGGGCGGTGTCTGTGGTGCTGGCAAGTGCGGGCTACCCGGGCAGCTACGAGAAGGGCAAGGTCATCACGGGGCTTGAGGAAGCCGGTGCACAGGAAGGCGTGACAGTCTATCATGCTGGCACGGCGCTTGCCGCCGACGGCTCGGTGCTGACGGCTGGCGGTCGCGTGCTGGACGTGACCGCGGTCGCCCCCACCTTCGAGGAGGCGCGCGCGAACGCCTATGCCGCCTGCGAGCTCATCGACTTCGAGGGCAAGCAGTTCCGCACCGACATTGGTCTCAAGGCAATCTTGGGGCGCGAAAACCTGTAGGAGGCACGTGCATGAGCAAGGTTGAGGACGTAGACATCGAAGACGGGGGCGCCCTCCTGGGCGACGAGCTGACTGGCGCCATCGACAACATGAGCGAGGCAGTTCAGGCCTATACCTTCGACGGCGACCGCAGCGAGGAGGGCGCACACAGCTCGGGCGAGCCGGTGCGCAGGGGCCTCGTGCTGGGTGAAGACGACCCGCGCGATGCGGCCATTCACGAGAAGGCCCTGACGGAAGACACCGTCTGGCAAGGCCAGATCTTCGATATCAACCGTCTGCGCGTGCAGCTGCCTGACGGCCGCAGCGCCCTGCGTGACGTGGTCCGCCATCCCGGCGCGGTGGCCATTGTGGCGCTTACGGACGACGGCCGCATCTGTCTGGTGCGCCAGTACCGCACAGCACTCGGGCGTGTGACCGTGGAGGTGCCGGCAGGCAAGCTCGATCCTGGCGAGGATCCGCTTGAGTGCGCTCACCGCGAGCTGCTTGAGGAGACGGGCATGCAGGCCGAGCGCATGGCGTTCCTTACGACCATTGCCACCGGTGTGGGCTTCTGCGACGAGGTCATCCACGTGTACATGGCCACGGGTCTGACCTTTGCGGCGTCGAGTCCTGACGCGGACGAGTTCATCAACGTCGACCTTGTGCCCCTGAACGAGCTGATCGACGCGGTGCTTGACGGCCGCATCGAGGACGCCAAGACCGTGGTGGGGGCGCTTATCTGCGACGCAGTGGCCCACAGGCTCCAACCGGACCCTGCAGAGTAAGTGGCATACGAACGCAAGTAGCGTGCACTAGGGACACACTTAGTGCACGCGCACTATGATGAGTCAAGCGGGGTTGTAGCGACTGGACAATTAAGGGACACGCCCTTTTTTGCCCTGCGGGGCAAAAAAGGGCGTGTCACTTAATTGTCGCGCACGCGCAATGATAGGTATTGCCCCTTTGAAATGGCAACAGTGCTGTAGAGCGGCTGTGAGGGAGTGGGGTAGGTATGAAACAAGTCGACGTGCGCAAGGCGTCGCTCTTCTCGGTGTTTTTGTCCTATTACGCAGGGCAGATGCACCTGTTTGTGGCGGACCTCCTGTGCGCCTTCACCATTGCGGGCATCGACCTGGCCTTTCCCCAGATACTGCGCTCGCTCACGCGGGGTCTGTTTGCTGGCGACCCCACCAAAATCGCTCCGGTGCTGGGCTATTTGGCACTGGGCCTGGTGGGGATGTACACGCTGCGCTTTATCTGCCGCTACTTCGTGATCTTCTGGGGTCACGTGATGGGCGCGCGCATGGAGAGTCGCATGCGCCAGGACCTCTTCGACGCCTACGAACGCATGAGCATTGCCTACTTCGACCGCAACAAGACCGGCGACCTTATGAGCCGCCTCACCAACGACCTCTTTGACATCTCGGAGGCCGCGCACCATGGGCCAGAGTTCATCCTGATTGGCGTAGTTGAGGTCATTGGCTCGTTCGTGATTCTGGGGCGCATCTGCCCCGAGCTGACAGCCGCCATGGCCGTGATGCTGGTGGTGGTTGGTGGCTACAACGTGTATGCGAACTGGCGCATGCGGGCCGTGTACGCGGAGAACCGCGTGCGCATTGCGGGCGTGAACGCCCGGCTGGAGGATGCGCTGGCTGGCGTGCGCGTTACCAAGGGCTTTGCTGCCGAAGACCTTGAGCGCAGAAAGTTCTCCAAGAGCAACGAGGCCTACCTCGACTCGAAGACGCGGATGTATCGGGCCATGGGGCGCTATCAGGCAGCCATCGCGGCACTCATGGGCGCCTTGTACACGGTGATCATCGTGGGTGGCGGTTGGCTCATCTCCAAGGGGAGGATTCAGGCAGCTGACCTTGCGACCTTCGCGCTGTACATCTCGCTCTTTACCACGCCGCTCGAGAACATCCTCAACTTCACCGAGACCTTCCAGAAGGCATTCGCCGGATTTGCGCGCTTCGTGGAGGTGCTTCGCACCCGTCCCGACGTGCGCGATGCGGCTGATGCAAAGCCGCTGGTGGTGAGCGAGGGCGCCATCTCATATCGCAACGTGTGCTTTGCCTACCCCGACGAGCCGGAGGCCCCGGTTATCAGGGACCTGTGCCTAGACGTGGCGCCGGGCAAGACCGTGGCGCTCGTTGGCCCGTCCGGCGGCGGCAAGTCGACCACCTGCGCGCTGCTGCCGCGCTTCTATGACGTGGATGCGGGCTCGATCCTCATCGACGGGCAGGACGTGCGCAGCGTCACCCAGAAGAGCCTGCGCGAGGCCATTGGTCTTGTGCAGCAGGATGTGTACCTCTTTGACGGGACGATTGCCGAGAACATCGCCTACGGCAAGCCCAATGCTACAGCCGATGAGATTGCACTGGCGGCGCAGCGAGCGCGCGTCGACGAGTTTGCCCTGCAAATGCCATATGGCTATGAGACGCAGGTAGGGGAGCGGGGTACGCGCCTCTCCGGCGGCCAGAAGCAGCGCATTGCCATCGCGCGCGTCTTTCTGAAGGACCCCTCCATCCTGATTCTGGACGAGGCGACGAGCGCCCTCGACAACGAGAGCGAGCTGGCCGTGCAGGAATCGCTGGCCGATCTGGCCAAGGGGCGCACGACGCTGGTGATTGCCCATCGCTTGAGCACCATTCGCGATGCGGACGAGATCGTGACCATGGAGGACGGCCAGGTGGTGGAGCGCGGCACGCACGATGACCTGCTGGCGCGCAATGGCACCTACGCGCGCTACTACCGTATGCAGTTCGGCGCGTGATTGGGGCAAATTCTGAGGGGCGCCCAGCTCCCCGGCAGTGTGTCAGGGGGACGGAGGTGTCGGCATGCTGGGCGCTAGCGCCCAGCATGCCGACACCTCCGTCCCCCTGACACACTGCCCATCTAATGGCTTGCGCATGAAATAGCGGCATCGGTGAGGTTCTATCCGCGAAGTGTGCCTATACTTGATGTTCGGATGTGCCGCAAAGGCACGAGAGGGTTCGTTCGAAGGAAGAGAGCGCATGGCCAAAAGTGTAGAGGTCACACGCACCACGCGGGGCGCGCTCTCTGGCGACGAGGCCGAAGAGCTCTTCTCGGTTGTTGACGAAACAGGCCACACCAACGAAGAGACCGCTCGGAAGCAGCATTCGAGGCGCAAGGAGAAGGGCCAAAGCGTCGAGGTTGACCCCCTTGCGGGCGAAGATCCCTCAGGTGCCAATACCGACCAGCTCATAACGCGCTCTGCCATCGCCTTTGTGTCCGTCTTCCTGGTGGCAGTTGTGCTGCTGCAGGTTGGCTGGGGCTACGTGCGTCGCGTCACCACCACCACGCTGGCCGAAGACGCCAGCATGCGCTCGGTAGTTTCGGCGCTCAACATGGGCGTGGAGTGGGGCGGCGGCTTCACGCAGTTCCCCGCGGAGTTTGCCGTGCAGGAGGCCGACGAGCACACCCATCGCATCGAGGTGACCGTAACGGACAGCTCGTCGTCAAGCGAGCTGGAGGCCTTTGCAACCGCGCAGGTACAGGCCTCGGCGCTTTCGGTAAACGCGCTGCTCAACCCCAACATCGACACGGTCGTGTATCACGTGCGCGTGCGCCGCGACGAGAACGGGCACCTTATCAATTCGAGCTTCTTTGGCTTCATCATGCCCACGGGCGCGGCGTCTCCTTTCATGTCGTTTGTCTGGACCAAGACGACCGCCGAAGACGGCGTGCGCTTCAACTGCTCGATAACGGGCATGGACAGCGCCACGCAGGAGCGCCTGCACGACACGATTACCTCGAAGTCCACGCCGGCCACCATCATCAGCTACGTGGTGGGCGACAACGGGGCGACGGTCGCGCGCAATGTGTTGGCAGCTGCGGATGACACACAGTCTATGGGTGAGAGCGCCCTCGCCATGGCAGAGGCCGCGCGCATCGCCGAAGCCGAGCGTGCCGAGCAGGAAGCCGAGGAGGCGGCACGCCAGGCAGAAGAGGCTGCCCGCGAAGCCGAGGAAGCCTCACGAGAGGCTGAGGATGCTGCCATAGCCGAGGCAGCAAACATTGTGGAGTCGGCCACGGTGGAGCCTGGCGAAGAGGCGGCAAACCAAGAGTAGCTGGGTGTCGCGACCAGTTAGCGTGCTGCGCAAGGGTTTGACAGCCTTGCGATTGTGTATCAAGCCATGAATTCCTCCGCTTTGGATACAAAAATATGTGCGCTGCATCATAGTGTGATATCATTTTTTAACCTACATTTAAAAGCGGTAATGTTATTACAAACAGCGCATGCTGCATATAGGAAGGGCCCCTGGGCAAGGCCTGCGTTCGACTGCGCATGCAAGCAGGATTGCATCACAACAGGGGGAAGGGGACCAAGTGACGTCAATGATGAGGACGGAGCGAAGCCGTCGAAACTTCGCTGACGAGGCCAACCGATACGACGCCAAGAGAGAGCGGCTCGTGCGCTGCGCCCGCTCTCTTGCCGAGCAGGGAGACGCCGCGAAGGTCTCGGTAACCGACGTTACCTCAGAGATGGGCATCACGCGCGGCCTCTTTTACTACTACTTTGGTGGGAAAGAAGAGCTGGGCGAAGCCATCATCCAAACCTACGTTGAGGATCTGCTTGCAAGCATGACGCCGTCGTGCGAATCGTACGACACGCGCGAAGAGGCCATTAAGGTCATCGTCGACGAGATTCACCGCTGGCTCTACGAAGAGGACGGCTCTCGCAAGCCCATTTGGCACGTGTCGGCAGAGCTGGGCCTCGACGGCATGCTCTTCAACCAGACGGCCGACGCCGTCGCCTCCCTCCTCATAGAGAAGGGCCTGCTCATCAAGTATGGCAAGTTCACCGATGAGATTCTGTTCGAGCATGCACGATTCGTGGCGACAGGAATTTTAGGCGAGAGCCGCCTGAGGCCTGAGCTGCAGACGGACATGCTGTGCGAGGCAGCATGTGCGGCACTGCGCTACCGCAAGCGCCGGGCACCCGGCACCGATGCGGACGGCGAAGAATAAGAACTGGATGCAGGAAATTAAGGGACACGCCCTTTTTTGCCCCAAGGGGCAAAAAAGGGCGTGTCCCTTAATTTCCCATTGTGGTCGTGTCACGGGGACCGGGCGTGTCCCTTAATTTCGCTGAGAAAGCCTAGCCAAGCAGGGCGGCAACCTCGCTCAGACGCGACTCGAAGCTGACGCCGCGCACCTCGTAGTCTGGCTGCTTGCAGGTGATCTGCATTGCGTCGCACACGAACGAGCCGGCAAACTCAACAGCGTCGTGCAGCGAGCGCCCTGCCATAACGGCGGCAAGCAGGCTGCTTGCGTACAGGTCGCCGGTGCCATGCAGCATGAAGGGCAGCAGCGGGCCGGAGACCTCCTCAAAGGCGAGGTCTTGTCCCACCACGTAGTTCCTGATGACCTGCTCGCCGTCGTGCACGACGCCCTTGATGATGACGTTCTTCGCGCCCATCTCGATGAGCTTGTTGGCAATGGCGCGCACGTAGTCCTCCGAGACGTCCTGGCCCTCGTAGGGGATGCCCGTCAGGATGGATGCCTCGGTGAGGTTTGGCGTCAGGATGTCGGCGCCCTGAACCAGCTCACCCATGGCTGCGCACAGCTCGTCGGTGTAGGTGGTGTACTGCTTGCCGCCGTCGCCCATGACGGGGTCGACGATGCGCAGCGCCTGCGGATGCTCGCGATACAGGCGCTTGATGGCACCCACCTGCTCAGCTGCTCCCAGAAAGCCCGAGTAGATGGCGTCAAGCTCAATGCCCTCGGCCACCCAGGCATCGAGGTAGGGGGTCAGCATGTCGGTGGTGTCGTGCATGTGGAAGACCGGGAAGCGCGTATGCGCCGAGAACAGCGAGGTGGGCACGGGGCACACGTCGCAACCAGCTGCGCTGAGCACGGGGATCGCCACGCCGAGCGAGCACTTGCCATAGCCACACAAGTCGTGAACTGCGGCAATGCGCGGGATATAATCCCGCTCGCGTTTGTACAGGTACAGGTCCTGAGCATTGTTCATGGGAATTCTCCTCTCTGGGGGATACGGGCGCATACGGAGGTGGGTATGTGCCATGGACGTCCGCCTGCGTGCGAACCCATGTGTATCCCTGCACGGACTGATGGACCAATGCTTCGCTAGAGTCTATAGCTTTGAGAGACGATTGCCCAGATTGTAATGAGCGGGAAACGGAAGGAATCCGTATTACTTGGAAATCTGTTCTGGGTTAGCAATGTATAACTGCTCAAGCCCCGCTTCGCCAAGGCTGCGGTGAACCTCTTCCACCAGCACATCGTAACCGGCATCGAGCGCTTCAGCATAAAAGAACGTCTCCACGAGCGAGAGCTCGCGTTCCGCGTTTTCCACCTTGCTGATAAACGATTGGGATTTGTGCATGCGCTGCGCAAGCTCGGTCTGCGTGAGACCCGCATCCTTGCGGAACCTCCGTAGACACTTCCCTGCCACTCTGTTGCGCTCGATATCCATGCGACTAAACTATTGAAGTCCGCCGGATAACCCAAAATAGAATAATTAGTAACAAATGTTACATGATCAGATCGTTACATCTGGTCAACTGGTAGCAGAATAAAGTTAAACAGAGGCAATAAAGTGTCTAAATGTGAAGAATCAGATTGGGGTTAGGGCAATTAGAGGAGCATGCCCCCAATGCACGCTTATGGGTGCCAGGGAGTTTAGCGCACCGTGTCACTGCCCCTTTGAAATGGCCACAGTTTGACTTTGGCGCAAAAAAAGGCGCCTCCCCGTGGGGAGGCGCCTGCTTAGGTACCGTGCTCTGTGGCGTGAACTTAGAACTGCACGTTGGGAGCCTGACGTACGCTCTCGTCCTCAACCACGAAGCCCTGACGAGGCTTGAAGGAGGAACCAGCGATGAGGTTGCCCGGGAAGGTCTCGATGGCGTTGTTGTACTCGAGGACGCAGTCGTTGAAGCTCATGCGAGCGTAGCTGATCTTGTTCTCGGTGTCGGTGAGGTCGCTCTGGAGCTGCGCGAAGTTGGTGTTGGCCTTCAGATCGGGGTAGGCCTCGGCAACGGCGAACAGGTGACCAAGGGCCTGCGTGAGCTGGCCGGAGGCCTCCATCTTTGCCTCGGGGGTGACAGCGCCGGCCACGGCGGCACGGGCGTTGGTCACGGCCTGAAGCGTGTCGGCCTCATGCTGCATGTAGCCCTTGACGGTCTCAACAAGGTTGGGGATGAGGTCGTTGCGGCGCTGCAACTGGGCGTCGATGGTCTGCCAGGCGTTGTCGCAGCGATTGTCCTTGATGACGATGCCGTTGCGGATCTTGATATAGAAGAACGCGCAGGCGGCTGCAACAGCCAAAAGAATGATTACGAATGTCATGTCAAACTCCTCCTATGCGTGCACTTACATATATGTGCCGCGGCCGGCGCTTGCTGCCGACCGGTAACGCCTACTTCTGGCGGAGGGGGAGGGATTCCCGCCCCGCCCAAGTCGAATCTTACTGGCGGAGGGGGAGGGATTCGAACCCTCGAGACCTTTCGGCCCGCCGGTTTTCAAGACCGGTGCATTCAACCACTCTGCCACCC
>CACXFC010000031.1 GCA_902766835.1 uncultured Coriobacteriaceae bacterium
AGGCTCTTGCAGGTGTTGAACGACCTGGTGACGTCCTGGACGGCAAAGTGGGTCGCGTTGGTCGCCGCGCCGCCGACGTTGGCATACTGCGGCGCAAAGTCCTCGCTTTGCAGGTCGCTCCAGGTGGAATGGAATCCCAGGAGCGGAAACACCAGCTCGATGGCCTCATCGAGGTCGTAGTCGTTCTGCTCGCACAACGCCTGGATGAGCTCGATCTTCTCACGCGAGAGTGGCATGTCGTCGGTCGACCAGTGGCAGTGCGTGAGCTCGGCCCTGCCCTCGTCGCGGAAGTTGTTGATGTTCACGACGTAGAGTGCGTTGGGCTGGGTCTTTCGGCACTCGTCGATGATGTAGCGGATGGCAGCGGGAGGCATGGACCAGTTGGCATAGCTCTGGCTGGCCAGGCCATAACGACTCCAGGCGATGGGAGACTCCCAGAACGAGTAGACGTTGCTCGCTCCGACATAGACGACATCCAGCGAGTTCTCCGGCTGCTCGCGGAAGCTGGCATGGTTGTCGCGACCCACGCGCTCGTCGTTCGAGAAGGGGCCGACGAGGAACAGCCGCTGCAGGCCAATGAGGCTGAGCGTCAACAGCAACACGAACAGCGCCGCTCTTCTGAAGTGTTTCATAGGGACCTATTTCGTACGCTCGTGCAAAAGCTCAACCATCTTACCGTATCGCATTGAGCTTACCTGCGCCAACATCGGGTTGACACATGCCCAAGCTCACAGGGTGCCGCTTGTGCGTCCCGCCCGCCGCTTTAATGCGCCCCAGCTTCCGTGCATCAGCAGAGGCAGTCCCATGCCCACGATCAGGTAGATCATCGCCGACTGCACGTAGCCGCCCGGATAGTAGTGGAACGACTCCTCGACCATGAACTTCTCGACGCTGAAGTCGGAGAAGAGGGGCGTGTGACGCGAGATGAGGAAGTACGCCCCGCTCAACAGGAAGAACCCGAGGCGGTGGTGCATCATGATCGAGTAGGTGCTGTTGGCGACGGCGTTGACCGCACGCGACTTGCCAATCGAGGGCGCCAGGATCTTGGAGACGCAGAGCCAGAAGGCGATGCCGTTCAGCGTGACCAGGTAGGTCAGCATCACCCCATGGGGAAAGCGCAGCCAGGCGGCAACGTAACGTACATCGCCCTCGCAGGCAAAGGTGAGCACCAGCTGCAGCAGACAGCAGAGCGCGAGTGTGCGCAAGGCCCGTTGGGCCGGCAGGAGTTGCGGCCTGAGCGCAACCAGCCGCCCGATGCCGACAAACGCCATGAGGAAGCACGCCCGGCCCATCATGAGCGTGACGCTCGGCGGGAGGCCGCTCTCCCCTCCCGTTCGGATCGCCCATGCGCCAAGCAGCACCGCCGTCGCACACGCCACGGCCTCGGTGACTGCCGGCTTGCCTGGGAGCGAGGCGAGCCGGCGAACGAGCACATAGCCAGCCTCGGCAAAGAAGAGGGACGGCACGAACCACATGACGTAGTTCAGATTGAACTGGTGGCCGCTCAGGAGGGGCAGCCTCACCAGCGTGTCAAAGTTGAGCTCGTAGTAGAACTGGGTCTCACCCTGCCAGTCGAACCCAAGGCGATGCAGCCAGACGGCCAGAGCGCCATAGGCGACATTAAAAAGGAAGGTCGGCACGAGCAGAGCCCGTGCCTTCCTCCCTATGTAGCGCAGGGGTGCCGCGTCGTTGCGTGGGTTGTAGAAGTAGCCTCCCACGAAGGCGAAGGCAGCCACATGAAAGCTGTAGCCGGGGAACAGGTCGAAGGGACCGCCAAAGCCCTTGTTCCACATATGGCCCGCGCAGATCAGGGTGATGGCGATCGCCTTGAAGACCTGGAAGTCATAGTTGGTTTTACGAGCCTTGGTCTCAGCCATTCGGCAGCCTCTCGACCGTGTTTGTCGCTAGTCCTCCATGTAGTCCTTGAGCCTGCCGGAGCGGCTGGGGTGGCGCAGCTTGGCCAGCGTCTTGCTCTCGATCTGGCGAATGCGCTCGCGCGTGACGCCGAACTCCTTGCCCACTTCCTCGAGGGTGCGCGGATGGCCGTCCTCGAGGCCGAAGCGGAACTTGATGACCTTGCGCTCGCGATCGGCCAGGCTGTCGAGCACCTGGTCGAGCTGCTCGCGCAGCATGCTCTCGCTGGCTGCCTCGGGTGGCGCGACAGCAGTGGAGTCCTCGATGAAGTCGCCGAGCTGGGAGTCCTCCTCCTCGCCGATCGGGGTCTCGAGGGAGACGGGCTCCTGGCTGATCTTCTGGATCTCGCGGACGCGGTCGGCACTCATGCCCATCTCGGCACCGATCTCCTCGGGAGTCGGGTCGCGGCCGAGGTCCTGCAGCAGCTGGCGCTGCACGCGCACGAGCTTGTTGATGGTCTCGACCATGTGCACCGGGATACGAATGGTGCGTGCCTGGTCGGCGATGGCGCGTGTGATGGCCTGACGGATCCACCAGGTGGCGTAGGTGGAGAACTTGAAGCCCTTGGTGTAGTCGAACTTCTCGACGGCACGGATGAGG
>CACXFC010000032.1 GCA_902766835.1 uncultured Coriobacteriaceae bacterium
GAAGCGTCAGATCCGCGGACCGGTCGCAATGCGTCCGCATGTTCAACATCTGGCGACGTCTGTGAGAGCCAGATCCGCGGACCCGTTGAAACGCGTCCGCAGGTTCAACTACTAGCAGTCCTTGGGAGCGTCAGAATTGCGGACCGGTCGCCATTTCAAAAGGGTATCGCCCCTTTGAAATGACGCTGGTCCAAGCTAGGAAGACGTGCATTGTTCGCGCTGCGGACTACTCCTCAGGCGTCTCGTGTATCAAGTCCGCCAAGGTCTTGCTGTCAAGATAGCCGCTTGTGACCTTGCCCAGGTCGCGCCACATCTCGACGGTCGGGCAGGTGTCCACAATCGGGCAGATCTCGTCGTTCGTACAATCCAAGCACGCAACAGGGGCGAGCGAGCCCTCTGCTGCCCGCAAGATCTGCCCCAGCGTGTACTCCTCCGGCTTGCGCGTCAGACGATACCCGCCGCCCTTACCACGCATGCTCTCAACGTATCCCGCTCGGTGCATGAGCGCAATGACCTGCTCAAGGTACTTGCGCGAGATATGCTGGCGCTCGGAGATGTCACCCAGCGACACCCATCCGGGATGCTGGGCAAGGTCGCCCATGGCGCGCAGGGCATAGCGGCCCTTGGTCGAGAACATTCCCGATGCCATGGCTATGCATCCTCTCCGTCGTGCGCGTGGTCGTGGTCGCAGGCGGCGTGGACGGTGGCGCTCACCTCGCGGGTGGCGCCGTGCGCCTCAAGCATCTCCTGAAGCGTGCGCCACGCAAGCTCTGCGCACTTCACGCGTGCCGGCATGTGGGCAATGTCGCGCAGCATGGCGGCCTCGTCGAGCTGCTCTTCAAGCAGGTCGACGTCGGTCTCCTCGCCGCGGATCATGCGCTTGAACAGCTCGCAGAGCTCAATGGCCTGCGCCGGCGTCTTGTCAACCATCAGGTCGCTCATCATGTCGGCGGAAGCTTGGCTAATGGCGCAACCGCTGCCCACGAAGGCGGCCTCCTCAATGGTGCCATCGTCGGCAAGGCGCACCGAGAAGGTCAGCTCGTCGCCGCAGGAGGGGTTGATGCCCTCGTGGCTCATGGTGGGGTCGTCCATCTGGTACTTGTAGTCGGGGTGCTGCGCGTGGTCGATGAACTGCGCGTTGTACAGGGGATTAGTTGCCATTGAACACCTGCCAGACGGTCTTGAGCCCTTCAACCAGGGCGTCGATATCGCTCTTGTCGTTGTAGAACGCAACGCTCGCGCGGCACGTGCTCGACTCGCCAAGGTAGGCGAGCAGCGGTTGTGCGCAGTGGTGGCCGGCGCGAATGCACACGTTGCTCATGTCCAGAATGGAAGCCACGTCGTGGGGATGAATGCCGTCCACGGTGAAGGAAACGGCGCCCACGTGCCTGCTGCCGTCTACGGGGCCCACGATCTTGACGAAGCCAAGGGCCTGCAGCTCGTCGGTGAGGTAGGTGGCCAGAAGGCGCTCGCGCTCCTCAAGCGCCGGCATGCCCAGGCTCTCGAGGTAGGTGAGGGCGGCGTCGAAGGCGTAGCTGCCCGCGGCGTCCTGCGTGCCCGCCTCAAACTTCTGGGGCACGGGTGCCCACACGGCGCCGGTCTCGGTGACTGAGTCGATCATCTCGCCGCCGGTGAGGAAGGGAGGCATCGCGTCAAGCAGCTCCGCCTTGCCCCACAGCACGCCTATGCCCATGGGGCCGCCCATCTTGTGTGCGGAGAAGGCGAGCAGGTCACAGCCCAGCTCGCGGACGTCCACAGCAAGGTGGGGCACCGACTGCGCGCCATCGACCACCATGAGGGCGCCCATCTCGTGCGCGCGGGCCGCGATGGCAGCGATGTCGTTCTCCACGCCCAGCACGTTGGAGACGTGCGTGACCGAGACGATCTTGGCGGCGGGGCCAATCTTCGCCTCAATCTCCTCGGGCGTGATCTGGTAGTCGTCGTTCAGGCGCAGGTAGACGAGATTTGCGCCGGTTGCCGCGCAGACTTGCTGCCAGGGGATGATGTTGGAGTGGTGCTCCATGATGGAGATGACCACGTCGTCGCCGGGGCCAAGGTCAACCACCTGCGGCAGCGTGCGGGCCGCCAGGTTGAGCGACTCGGAGGCGTTGCGGGTGAAGACGATCTCGGAACCCTGGGGCTTGCCCTGCGCATCAACGGCACCGATGAAGGCGGCGATGTGCTTGCGCGCCTCCTCGATGGACGCCGTCGCCTCCACGGACAGGCGATAGAGCCCGCGCAGGGGGTTGGCGTTCATCGTCTCGTAGAAGGTGCGCTCGGCGGCAAGCACCGCCTCGGGGCGCTGCGAGGTGGCGGCGCTGTCGAGGAAGATGATCTCGGGGTTCTTTGCCAGCAGCGGGAAGTCGGCCTTGTAGGGGCTCTGCTCGATGCGCACGAGCTGTTCGGCGGTCAGCATCAGGCCTCCTCGGAGTCAACGCCGAGCACCTCGGCGATGTCTTGGGCAATCTCGGTGCCAAGGACGGTTGCCGCGCGCTCGAGCACGGCCGTGCGAGCGGCGGGCACGCCTGCGTGGATGACGGCGTCGTCGAAAATGGCGCGGGCGAAGAGCTGCTCGGCCTGTTCCTCGGAGAGGCCACGGCTTGCGATGAAGTCGAGCTGCTCGGGACTGATGGCGCCGATGGAGGCGCCGTGGTTGCCGGCAACGTCCTCCTCGTCGCAGAGGATGACGGGCAGGGTCTTGTTCACCACCTCGTCACCCGTTACCAGTACGGTCTCGATCTCGGAGCCCTCGGCAAACTTGGCGCCGTGGATGAGGTCGATGGTCTCGCGCATGGTCTTGCGGGCGGCGTCGGCAAGGATGCCGGTGGTCACGATGTTGGAGCGCGTGTAGCGGCCCCGCTGGCGCACGACGTGGTTCACGTCGAGGGTCTCGGTCTCGCGCGCGATGTAGCGCGAGTCAAGCTCGAAGCGCGAGGAGGTGCCCGCCAGGTTGCAGCAGATGGCGGCTGCCACCTTGCTTCCGCCCAGGGCATACTGGCGCATCTCGATGCGCGCGCCCTCGCCGGCCTCGATGCCCACGGCATCGAGGTGCTGCTGGTTCTGCCCGCAGGCCACAATCTGGATGATGGTCACGCGCGCGTCGCGCTCGGCCACCACGCGCAGCAGGGCAGAGGAGGTGCCGCCGTTCTCGCCGTGGGCGCAGGTGACGATGGTCGCCTCGGCGCCGGCGCGCACAAGCACGCCCGTGTCGTGGACCTCGGTCGCAGCGGCGTTCACGTCCACGTAGATGGGCTCGGCAGCGCTGCCCGGGCGCACCTCCACGTAGCGCGCGTCACCGGCGGCGTGGGTCATCCATGCAACCGCCTCGGTGCCAATGCCGCACTCCACCTTCTCGAAGAGCTGCGGCAGGCGCGAGTACACGTCACCCACGAAGTGGGGAACGGGCACCTCGAAGGCAAGCTCGTTGATGCGCAGATAGTTCCAGGTCTGCGCGGGGGGCACGTTGACGTGCGAGAGGGTTTGGGTGTCGGTCTGATCGGCCGTGATGATCTGAGTTGCCATTATCCGATCGCCCCTTCCATCTCGAGTTTGATCAGGTTGTTCATCTCGATGGCGTACTCCATTGGCAGCTCCTTGCTCACCGGGTCGGCGAAGCCGTTGACCACCATGGTGCGTGCCTCGCCCTCCGAGCAGCCACGGCTCATGAGGTAGAGGATCGTGTCATCTGAGATACGGCCGATGGTGGCCTCGTGGCCCACGCTGGCGCTGCCGTTGCGCACGTCCATCGCGGGGATGGTGTCGGAGCGGCTGATGTCGTCGAGCATGAGCGATGCGCAGCTGACGGTGGCGCGGGCACGGTCGGCGCGCCGCCCCACCACGATGGAGCTACGGAAGGTGTTGATGCCGCCATCCTTGCTGATGGACTTGGTGTCGACGCTGGCCGTGGTGTCGGGGCCATTGAGGATGACCTTGCAGCCGGTGTCGAGGTCCTGCGTGGCGCCGGCAAAGGTGATGCCGGTGAACTCGCAGCTGCTGCGGGCACCCTGCAGGAAGGTGGTGGGGTAGAGGTAGCTCACATGGCTGCCGAAGGAACCCGAGACCCACTCCATGATGGAGTCGGCGCCAACCGTCGCACGCTTGGTGTTGAGGTTGAACATGTTCTTCGACCAGTTCTCAATGGTGCTGTAGCGCAGTTTGGCATGGTCCTTCACGAACAGCTCGACGGCACCGGCATGCAGGTTGGCCTCGTAGTACTTCGGGGCTGAGCAGCCCTCGATGAAGTGCAGGTCGGCGCCCGGCTCCACGATGATGAGCGTGTGCTCGAACTGGCCGGCTCCCTGCGCGTTCAGGCGGAAGTAGCTCTGGAGCGGATAGGGGAGCGTGACCCCCTCCGGCACGTACACGAACGAGCCACCGCTCCACACGGCGTAGTGCAGCGCGGCAAACTTGTGGTCGCGCATGGGGATGAGCTTGCCGAAGTACTCGTGCACGATGGGCTCGAGCTCGGGGTCGTGCAGCGCGTCCTCGATGGTGGTGTAGATGACGCCCTGGTCGGCCACCTCCTCGCGCATGTTGTGGTACACGATCTCGGAGTCGTACTGGGCGCCCACGCCGGCGAGGCTCTCGCGC
>CACXFC010000033.1 GCA_902766835.1 uncultured Coriobacteriaceae bacterium
GATGGTACCGCTCGGCGGGGACACGCCGGCGGGGCCGCGGTGTGCTATCCACCAAAAGTTTCGAAGAGCCCTTTTTTGCCCCGCGGGGCAAAAAAGGGCGTGTCCCCTAATTGCCAACCAAGTGGGACAAATGCCTCCGGCAGAAGTGTCCCACGAGCGTTTACTACCGGATCTTCTTGCGGTTGTCCCAGTCGTAGTACACTGGGTCGCCGCGATGGTCGGGAAGCTCGTAGCGCTCGGAAAGCAGCTTGCCCGCATAGCTCGAGAACACGTTCGTTCCCGAAAGATTGAGGTGGTCGCCGCCGTCGCGCGTCTGGGTCTGCCAGTCGATCTCCACCTTGGTGGGCTCAAGGTTGAAGTCGATGTAGTCAACGCCCTCTTCCGCGGCAAAGCGCGTCATGTAGTTGTGGCGCTCCATGTTCCAGTTGACGGGGCTGGGCACGCTGGCTATCACAGGCCTCGCGCCGTGCTCCCGGCAGTAGTTGATGATGTCGCGCAGGTAGAACTCTGCCAAGGGCGTAATGGGCTCCTCGGTGTCCATGGGCACCATGTACTCGGACGTGTCGGCTGGCATCACGCCGTCAACCGCGCGGAAGCCCTTGTCGGGGTTGACCCACGTGTATTCGGGCGTGCGATAGAAGTCATATCCGTGCAGTGCCTTCCAGCGATTGTGGTACTCGAAGACGGGCAGCACACTCTCCACCTCGCTCTTGAAGGCGTCGCTAAACGAGAACTTGAGATAGAGCATGTGCGTCTCGATGACCACGACCTTGGGGCTCTGATTGCGCAGGGCCCTATGGACAAGGTGCTTGGCATAGGGAAGCTTCTGTCCGGGGGAAGAGCAGTCGTAGGACGTAAAGCCGAAGTCCTCGTACATCTCGCGCGGCCTGAAGCTGTTGAGCACCTCGCTGTCGCCCACAAACAGCACGTCGATGGTGTCTTGGGGCTCGGCCTTGTAGCCGTTGGCATGGGGCTCGATCTCGCCCGCCTCGGGACTGTTGTCCTTGGGAAGGAAGATGAGCGAAGTGACAAGAAGCAAGGCAAACAGCACGCCGCCCACTGCCAGGGTGCCAAGGACGTTCTTCAGGAACCTGCTAAAACGGGTCTCGTTCATGTTCACCTCCTAGAACTGCGCATACATGGGGTCGACGGGAATGTAGCCATGCCCGTAGGCACCAAAGATGACCACGGCCATGACGATGGCAATCCATGCGGCCCAACGGATGACGGCGTTCTTGCCCGAGATCATGGCCAGAAGATTGTGGTCGTGCTCGTAGGCATAGTCGCGCGCGAAGACCAGCGCAATGAAGATGCCAGCGATGATGAAGTCCGCCGGGTCCATACCAATGTTGAAGATCTTCCCGTTGAGGATGGTCTCAAGGGAGAAGTGCGTAAAGATGCGCTTGAACATGGCCAAACCCGACGGGAGGTCGTTCGCACGGAAGAAGAGCTCGCCCACAAACACAAACAGAAGCGTGCGGACCCTGCGCATCAGGCGATACGGCTTGCTGTCGCGGTCGATGCCGTACTTGGTGGCTAAGCTGCGCGCCAGCGGATCGATCAGGCCGCCCAGCCAGATGAGCACGAAGTAGTACATGCCAAAGAACAGGTACTGAGACCCCGCCCCATGCCAAAGTCCGTTCAGGAACCACACACAGAACAGGGCGATGGAGCTCACCAGCAAGGGGCCGTACTTGTTGCCAAAGCGCTTGCGCGCCATAGTGGTAAGGCGCTTCACGCGCTTGGAGAGCGACACGGGATAATACACGTAGTCCTTGAACCACGAGCCGAGCGTGATGTGCCAGCGCTGCCAGAACTCCGAGGTGGTGAGCGAAAAGAAGGGCTGGCGGAAGTTCTCGGGATAGCTGACGTTGAAGATGCAGCCAAGTCCAATGGCCACGTCCATGCATCCCGAGAAGTCGCAGTACAGCTGAATGGTGTAGAGCACGGCGGCAAGCGCAATGATGCCGCCATTCACCAGGCTGAAGTCGTCAAACACCGGGTCGACGAACAGGTTGAGGCGGTCGGCAACTATGAGCTTCTTGGCAAAGCCCACCGCGATGCGCATGAATCCCGTGTAGAGGTTCTGACGGTTGATGGGGTTGCCCTCCCATGTGCCCTGCGCAATCTCGCTGTAGCGGGCGATGGGGCCCTCCATGATGTGTGGGAAGAAGCTCAGGTACAGGGCGAGTCGCCCCAGATTGCGGTCGGGCTTGACCGTTTCGCGGTACACGTCCACAAGGTAGGACACCGCCATGAGCGTATAGAACGAGATGCCCATGGGGGCAATCCACAAGGGGGGCTCGAAGGTTTTATCAATGCCAAACAGGCTGAGGAGCCCAGAGCCCACCTGCGCAAAGAACCCAAGGTAGTTGAGGGCAAAGAGCATGCCAAGGTTGAGCAGGATGCCTGCCACCATCACCCAGCGGTTCGTGCGCTTGCAGGCCTCCTTGATGGCCTTCTTGCCCTTCTTCACCTCGGCAAGCTGCGCGTCACGACGCGCCTGGAAATGGCCCATCGTAAGGCCCGTAACGTAGGTGATGAGCGTGGCTGCCACAAGGTAGACAACGGGGCGCCCACTCATGATCATGAGGAAGGCGTAGCTGAACACCAGCAGCACGTAGCCGCGCAGCCGCTTGGGCACAATCGAATAGGCCAGCATGGCAACTGGCATGAATACCGCTACAAAAATGAGGACGAAATAGGACTTCATGGTTTACTTCACGTTGGGTAACTGGTTCTGGTCCGAGACTCTTTAGACACATGACAAGCCCTCGGCACGTGCCATGCGGCGCGCACTGAGGGCATAGCAGCGTCGTCGGCGAGCCTAGTCCTCGTCCTCCTCAACCAGACGCTCAACGAGCTTGGTGATGGCGTCAACGGAGTTGAAGTTGTTGGCAGTGACCTCAACGGCAGGAATGGTGATATCGAAGGTGTCCTCGAGCTCGGCCACGAGCGAGACCATGCTGAGCGAGTCAAGATAGCGGTCGTCAATCAGGGTCGTGCAGGTCTCGTAGTCGGCATCGGGGTTGATGTCCTCAAGGATCTCGATAATCTGGTCTCTCATACTTCAGTTCCCTCTCATCCAATCTAGCCGTGTCCGTGTGCTTGTTTACAAGGACCGAGGCGTATTCAACGTGTACGATTCTATCCTGTTTCGGGCCGGCCACAACGTGCCATCCGTCGTACGCATGACCACCGAGGGCAAATCTCGGCTCAGGAACAGCGAGATTCCCTCAGTCATGCAATACGCGCCGGCGCGCTCGAAGCACAGCACGTCTCCCACCTGAGGCTCGCAAAGCTCAAGCTGCTTCACCAGAATGTCGGTTACGGTGCAGAGCGCCCCGCAGATGTTCCAGCTGTCGAGCTGCCCCTCCGTGCGCTTGGGCAGGATGGTGCACGGCGGCTGTCTCATCGACATGGCATTGCCGTAATAGACAAACTGGTGCTTGCCACCGTCGGTGATGGCGTAGTTGCCCGTATGGTTGCTCTTCTTGTCCACGATCTTCGTGACGTAGGTGCCGCAGCTGGCCACCATGGCACGGCCAAGCTCCAAGACGACCTCTCCGTCGAAGGCCATCTCGGCAAGCAGGCCGTCCAGCGCCACAACCAGCTCATCCTGCTGTGCACGTGCGTCCTGCTCGTCGTCGTAGTACGAGACGGGGAAGCCCGGGCCAAACTCAAGCTCCGCCACAGCCACGCCGCATTCGTCCCGCAGCTCGCCGATGAGCTTGTCGATGCCCTTCAGCTCGCGCTTGAGGCGCTTGGCGGAGGTTTTCTGCGTGCCGGAGTAATGCTGGATGCCGCAGAACTCCAGCAGCGGATTGTCCTGGCAGCGCAGTGCCAGCGCCTTGATCTCGTCGGCCGTTATGCCAAACTGGTTGCCGCTCGTAAGGCGCATAAGCAGGCGAATGGGATGGCCCGCCTCGCGCGCGGCCTGTTCGAGCAGGTCAAACTGGGCCAGTGACTCTACGGTGTAGTGCCCAATCTGCGGGTGCTCCCGCACCAGCTCGCCAATGAATGCCGGGTCTTTGTACACCCCCGAGATGACAATCTTCTCGTCGGGAATGCCCAGCTCAATGCAGATGCGCGCCTCGCCGGGCGAGCACACCTCAATGCGCTCCACGTCGCGCGCCGCCTGGGCAAGCACGAAGGAGTTCGCCTTCATGGCGTAGGCCAGCTGCACGCCGGGCGCAAGCAGGGAGCGCAGGTGCGCAACGTGCCGGTGAATCTCGCCCTCGTCGAAGAGGTAGAACGGCGTGGCAAAACGCTCGATGGCCTCGCTCAGGATCGCCAGGTTCTCTGCATTCATCGAGCTCCACCTGCCCTCTTCGCGCGCTTGGCCTGCTGCCACGTCTCAAAGAGCTGCGCGCGGTCCACCTTTCCGTGCTTGTTGAGCGGCATGGACTCCACGCGCTCGATGGTCGACGGCCGCATGAAGAACGGCAGGTGCTCCTTGGCATAGTCAATGAGCTCCTGACGCTCGGCCGTGCCCTCATAGAAGGCGCGCAGGCGCTTGCGTTTGGCATCAAAGACGCAGCGGCAGCGCATGACCCCGTCCACGCGCTCGAAGGCGACGTCGACCTCCTCTAGCTCGATGCGGTTGCCCTGGAGCTTGATCTGGTTGTCCTTGCGGCCCGCGAAGAACAGCTCGCCGGTCTCCGAATACGTGGCAAGGTCACCCGTGCGGTAGACACGCTCGGGGAACACCTTGTTGAGCGGATTCTGCACGAACGCCGCGTTGGTTGCCTCGGGCATGCCCACATAGCCCAGCGAGAGCGAGGGGCCAGCCACCACAATCTCGCCGCGCTCCCCCGGCGTGCGCTGCTCGGTGTCGTCGGCAGCAAGGAGATGCACGGTGCAGTGGTCGAAGGATCCGCCCAGGGGGATTCCCTCGTCGTAGCTGCGCTTGGGATCGAGGATGTGATACAGGCAGTTGCAGGTGATCTCGGTGGGGCCGTAGAGGTTGACGAAGGTGGCCTGTGGCAGATGGCTGCGCCAGTCCTGCAGGTGCTTGCGCGGCATGACCTCGCCGCTGAACAGCACCATGCGCACGCTGTCCAGCGAAGCGCCCTCCAGCGCGTGGTAGGCGCTGACAATGCCCAGCGCAGCCACTGCCCAGATGAGCACGTTCACCTGGTGCTCCGACAGGAAGGCCACCAGCTCCACCGGCTTCATGAACAGCTCGCGCGGCACAATGACCAGCGTTGCCCCCAGATACAGCGCGCTGTAGATGTCTTTGGTCGAGACGTCGAAGTCGAACGGCGCCTGGTTGGCAAAGCGATCTTGGGCGGTAAAGCCAAAGGTGTGGACGAACGAATCGACAAAGGCATCGATGGCATGGTGGCTGATGGTGACGCCCTTGGGCTCTCCCGTGGAACCCGAGGTGAATAGCACGTAGGCTGGGTCGGTCTCAAGGCTTTGCGTGCGAGCCTGCGCCAGCAGCTCCTCGCTTACTTCAGCGGCAAGCAGCTCGGCGGGCCTGAGCGGCACTATCCCAAGGTCAGCCGCAACCGCGTCGGCCGTACCGCCCTCCTCCGCCACAATCAGCGTGGCGTTCAGGCGCGCGATGACCTGCCGCATGCGCAGCTCGGGGGCACCCGGCTCCACAATGACGTAGAAGGCGCCCGCAAACAGCGCGCCCATCATGACGGACAGCGTGACCGCACTCTTCTCGAGGACGATGACCACGCCCTGGTGTGCCGCACCCCTCTCGGCAAGGGAGCTCCCCACCCGTTTGCTGCGATCAAGTAGCTCAGCATACGTTACAGACTCGTGCTCGTCGACAACGGCGCAAGCCTCAGGACTACGCCGGGCACTTGCCTCAAGGTACTCGACGACACTCTTACGCAGACGCACGAATGCTTCCTTCCTATCAAATGTTTGCCGAGATAAGACTATAGGCCTTTGTCTAGGTATAGCGGCCGTTTGTAAGGGCGACTCAAAGATTCTTTAAGCAGCGTTCATCATCGCAAGAGGCTCATAATGGTATGGTGGCAAAAGACTGCGATGGTGGGAAGACCCTAATCCCAGCTGATTGGCTGCAGATATGCAGGCGACACGTAACTGCAAAGCCACACGTGGCTCGTTTCCTGATAGAACTCGACGTTGTTGGCGCATGCGTCGACCGTATTTACGGCAAGAACCACTGGCTCGCACCCCCAACTGTGACGTGCACCCGCCGATGCGGCAATTTCGAAGTCTTCCGAAAGATAAACCATCCGCCGGTCCATGGGACGCAGTCCCTCACGCATAATTGCATCAAGAACCCGTGGCGTTGTCCCGTGGTACAGCACTTTCGGCGGCACCCGTGGAGCAAGCGTGCGCCGTCCTCGAAATGACATCCCATAAAGGGCGCGTATCTTGTCCTGATAGAACTCATGGCGCTGCTTACTCGAATGTGCGAGAGCTTCTTCAATATGATTGCGCGTCACAGGCATGGCATCGGGATGACTGTGATTGATGCCGCGAATCAGGTCATCGATACCCACAAACCCTGCCCTGTCCGGCTCAAGACCATAGTATTCCGGGTGCCGTCGAAGGGCACATGAAATCTCTTTGCTAAGCTTTGCGTAATTCATAGTCACCCCCGTATCCGGCAGTGCCTCATAACGCAAACAGTTTCATTAGGCCTTACTGACGATATAGCACTGTTCCAGTCTGGATGAAATGTCACATCTGTCAATAGGTGTTAAATTGCGGTGACGTGCCCACGCTTACTGTGCGCGCATCTCCAGCAGCTCGCTCGCTAGCGTTGACCCCAAAATCAGTACTGCGCCCACAACGGCAAGCGGCGTTAAGCGCTCGCCAAACACCAGCGCCGACACAAGAAGTGCAACCGCCGGGTCAATATAGTTGAAGATGGCAACCTTCTGCGCCGGCAGCTCATGCAGCGAAGAGAACCACAGGATGAACGCGAGACCCGTGTGCACCAGACACATCACCAGCAACAGAACCCACGCCTGTGGGCTCAGGCTAAGCCACCCCGCCTCGCCGGAAAGCAGCAGCTGAGGAAGCAGTGCCAGGCCCGCAACGCCCAGCTGAACAACTGTCTTCGAAAGTGGGTCGACCTCGCCCAGAAACTGGTTGAGAATCATCACCGCAGCATAGAAGCACGCAGCGCCCAAACCGAAGGCCACACCTTCGAGCGTCACTCCCACGGTTGCACCCGGCTCCAGCACGCCCGAGACCAGCACGATGCCCACCAGTGCCAGACCCATGCAGACGCGCCGCGTGGGCGTGAGGTGCTCATTCAGCAGAAACGGCGAGACAGCCATAACAAACACCGGAGCCATCTCGTAGGCAAGCTCTGCCGTGGCCAGCGTGGTAAGCCCGTACGCCTTGAACAGCAATGCCCAATTGAGCGTAAGACACACACCCGAGGCAATCAGGATGGCGCGCGTTCTGCTCGATTGCGGCAGTTGCAGCGCGTGCCCGCGCAGGCGTATGAACGCCAGTAGGAACAGCGCACCAAGAATGCCGCGTGACGCAGCAAGCGCGGTGGGCGAAAGCGGAATCAAGCGCACGAACAGCCCTAGGGTGCCGAAGATAACCTCCGACGCCACCAAGCGTATCGTTGCCTGTACTTCTTTGGAACGAGACCCCATAGCTCACCTTTCACGCAAGCTATCAGGGTACGTCATGGCCTAGAGCTGCGGCATACGCAACCTAGATGGACACAACTGTTCCATGTGCCACACTTCAGCAGGGGGCATCCCCTACATCAGCGAGACGACAAGGTCCTCCACAACCGAGGCCTCGAGGCCCTGATCGGCAAGAATAGCGAAGGTATGCCCATCGAGCGTCCACGTGGCCACATGGATGGTTTCCCCGTCACCCTTCTCCACCACGTCGATGCCGCGCACCACCGCGGTTTCGACGGATGCGTACTCGTTGTAGTCGCCGCTGATGTCCTCGTCACCCACGCCCTTGCGGATGATGACTTTCGCATCGCCCTCGCTGTAGATGCACTGGACCATCTTGCCCTCGACGGCTTGATACGCACGGTTGGAATAGCCAGGGACCGACTCGGGGAACGTGACATCGAAGCCCGCAAGCTGAGCCGCATCGGCAGCCGTCTCGCAGTCAACGAAGGGGTTGGCCATCCCCGTCTGCTGCTCCTGGCTCTGCCCTGCCGTACCCGAGCCAGACGAGCCGCAAGCAGCAAGCGGGACGATTGCCAGCGTTGCCGAGAGGAGCAGGGTCAGTCGAGTACGTGCGTTCATGGGAAGCCTCCGTTCACCGTGCGACAACAGTCTGCCCCCATTATCGGGTAGGCGGCAACTTTCTTACAGTCAAAATGTCGCAAATCTTCCGGGGGCACCAACCACTTTGCGACACAGGGGTCACTTGCGACAAAAATGCTCCAATTTCCTTTGATTCATGTCGCATATAACCTCTGTGTCGCAAAGTGGTTGGTGCCCCCGGGTGACTTGCGACATCACAGACCCTGTGAAATGCTGATGGGACCATCCTCGGTCCGTGGTATTCCGTACGTATCAAGCAAGTGCGTGAAATATGCCGTATCACAAGCTTCGGCAAACGAGAATCGCATGACCCTAATGGGCGTATCGCCAATCGTTATGCGCGCTTCGCGTCTTCGCTCTCTCAGAAGCACGTCTTCCGCAGACAAACCGCCAGTCATTTTGGGGTCCGTATACTTGTCTTTTCCATCAAGCTCGCCAAAGACAAGAGACCCATCTGCAAGCTTCCAAGCAAAATCGACATAGTACTCCCTGCCCTGATCAACCGAGTCATCCACCTTGTATTGCAATTCAGGAAGCGCATAACCGTTGAGGATGATGTGTGCCCTAACCTTCGACTCTCCCCCGTTCTCGGCGCGGCCATCAGCCCATGAGATAACGGAGAGTACGCGGTGCAGGTCGGGCCTGTTTGCACAGCTCCGCTCTACGTTGTGCGCGAGACGGACTGCGTCTATCCCCTTTACCCTTAGTGCTGAATCAGCAATGGCAAGGCCTTCGGGAAACTGCAGGGATCGAAGGCAGTCATACAACGTCCGAGTAAACGAGGTCACGCGGACGCCATCTCGCTCAACAGGGGTATCGCCGGTAACAATGATCCTCGTGCACATACCTTTGAAACTTGGATGCGTCTTAACAGTCGACGCCACGCAGATGCGCCGAGCATCCGCCCATCCGACTTCCAAACCGTGGACAAGAGCTGCCGACGTTCCGGCGAACACCCAATCGGGATGCTTTTGCGCAAGGGCCTTGAGTACATGAAGTGCCTTCTGACGATAGTCAAGCTCGTTCCAATATGAGGTGCGCGCATAGATGCCCCTATGCGGTCGAACCACCTCTCCCCTCTGTACTGCTCGCTGAAGCCACCGCTGATCGGCACGGGAGGCCAGAGTCATACAGGCCTGCCGCTCCTCAGACTCTTTGAAAGCTTCCGTCATTCGCTGCACAGCCCGTCTGCTCACCCTGTCTCCTTCCTCTTTACTTTGAAAGGGGACGCGGGCCACGGCAGCATGCTTCTGCCCCACAGCCGAGACCGTCAAGACCCCTTACTTGCAACCTTAGAATCCGGCGATGGCGGGGAACACGGAAATCTCAATCAAACAACGCGTTAGGTCACACCTAGGTCGCAGCTTGGTAGGTTGCAGCAACAAAGAACTGGTAGGTAGGCAGATTTCTGCAAACCTGTACAACATGGAGCAATGTCGCAAACCACCCATTGGCTCCAACGGTTTTGCGACAGAGGGGTCATATGCGACAAAAATCAAGAGAAATTGAAACGTTTCTGTCGCAAGTGACCCCTGTGTCGCAATCTGGTTGGAGCTCCCTACCGCTTTGCGACAGAGAGGCCCGTACTTTTTGGAACCGTTTGAAAGCCGTACCGTCTTACTCTGCCACCCATCGCTCGTAGCGGCGTGCGTCAGCCTCGGTTATCTTGCGCAGGACACGGCAGGGGTTGCCTACTGCCACCACGCCCGAGGGGATGTCCTTGGTCACCACGCTACCTGCGCCAATGACCACATCGCTACCGATGGTCACGCCAGGGCACACCAGCACGCCCATGCCAAACCACACGTTATCGCCCACGGTAATGGGCAGTGCGTATTCCAGCCCCTCGTTGCGCTGCTCTGTGTCGAAGGGATGGCCTGCCGTCGAGAACACGCAGTTGGGAGCAATGTAGACGTCATGGCCAAAGGTCACGGGAGCCCCGTCGAGGATGACGAGCCCATGGTTTGCGTAGAAGTTCTCGCCCAGATGGATGTTGGCGCCATAGTCGCACCAGAAAGGCGAAACCACTGTTGCGTGCTCCTCCATCGACCCTACGATGTTTCGCAGCGCTGCCGCACGCTCCGCATATGCGCTGGGACGCAGCTGGTTGTAGTCGTAGCAAAGATCCTTGCACTCCACGACTGCCTCGGTTATCCGGGAGTCGTAGTTCGCATCGTACAGACGCCCGCCCGCCTGAGCAATCAGCTGTACCGCCGCAAAACGCTTACCCTCTGCCATGTTTGCTCCCTTCGCCAGGCCCCACCGTTCACGCATGGGCCCAACGTCATCGACGTATACCATAATCGCCCGGATGCATGAGGCGAATCCGGGCGATTATGGTATACGAATTTTTATCAATACACTAGTCGCGGCGCAGGTAGAACGCCAAAGCACCAATCAGGTTGGCCTCGTTGCCAAACTGGCAGGTAACAATCTCTGGCTTGGAGAACGGCAGGCCGTGGCGCAGCTCAAAAATGCGCTCGACGTTGTCGCGGATGAGCGTGGTTGCCTCGGGGCGCGCGCTGATGCCGCCGCCGATGGCGTAGCGCGGCAGGTCGAGGACGGCCTGCAGGTTGATGATGCCCGCCGCTGCCCAGCGACCGTAGTCCTCAAGCACGGCCTTTGCATCCTCGTCACCAGCGTCGTAGGCGTCGAACAGCATCACGCCGTCGGCCTTCTCCAGGCCCTTGCGCTCGGCAAACTGCTTCGAGATGGAATACGCGGAGATGTGGCCAGTCCACATGGCCGGCGAGACATGCTTGGCCGTCTCGTCGGTAAGCAGCGGATAGTCGCAAATCAGCCAGCTTAGCTCGCCTGCGCCGCCCGAGCAGCCCATCCACACCTGCTTGTTCAGCACGATGCCGCCGCCAATGCCCGTGCCCAGCACGATGACCGCGCCAGAGTCAACGTCGGCCAGCGCACCCGACCAGCTCTCGGCGATGGCCGCGCACTTGCCGTCGTTGGCAATGGTGCAGGGCTTGCCAAAGATCTTGCCGTACTTCTCTGCGGCAGGATACTCGCTCACCCAGGTGTAGGCGCCGCCGGTGTGCGCAATGCCGGTTGCCGTGTCGATGCGGCCCGGCATGGAGATGGCAACGCCCTCGTAGTCGTAGTCCTCAACTGCCGCGCGCACGCCCTCAAGAGAGGTGAGCATCGCGTCCTCGGACTCGGTATTGGTGGTTACCTTGCCCTGCTCGATAAACTGTCCCTTGCGGTCCATGATTGCATATTTGATGAACGTGCCACCAATGTCGAGAACGAGATACTGAGCCATGATGCCTCCCTCTTTAGCTTCGCGGATGAGATAGGTATACGGCAATTCCGGCTGCGGCAGCGCCACGCATCCACAGGCGCGCTAGGCGTTGCGGAATATGGCACTCCTTGTGTAGGGGTGCTTTCCCGCACAGAAGGCCTCGCGCAACGCCTATCATGGGCGCCTGTGCAAAGCGAGGGAGTTGCCATGGAAAACAATCGCATGATGACAGGTGTTGTCTCAACGCTGGCAGGCGCCATCGCCTGGGGGCTTTCGGGCACCTGCGTGCAGTACCTGTTTGCTCACTCATCCATAGACTCCATGCTGCTCACGGCCCTTCGCCAGCTTGGCGCGGCCATCATATTCATGGCTGTGCTGCTCCTGCGTCACCGCGAGCAGCTGCAGGCCATGCTCTCCGACGAGACAACGCGCCGCTGCCTGCTGATCTTTGGCACGGCCGGGCTCTTCCTCAACTCGACGCTCTACGCCACCACGATCTCGTACACCAACGCCGGCACAGCCACTGTCCTGCAGAGCCTCAACGTACCC
>CACXFC010000034.1 GCA_902766835.1 uncultured Coriobacteriaceae bacterium
CTCCTTCTCGACGTCGGTGATGACGTAGTTGATGGTGACCTCAGCCGCGGTGCCAGCGGTGGTGGCAACGGCGATGGTGAAGGTGGCGTGGTTCTTGGTGTCGGCGACGCCCTCAAGGCTCACGACGTCGGCGTACTCGGGGTTCTCGGCGATGATGCCGATGGCCTTGGCGGTGTCCATGGCGCTACCACCACCCACAGCCACGATGCAGTCGGCGCCGGAGGCCTTGAAGGCCGCCACGCCGTCCTGGACGTTCTTGATGGTGGGGTTGGGCTTGATCTCCTTGAAGAGCTCCCAGGCGATGCCAGCCTCGTCGAGCAGGTCGGTGACCTTGGCGGTCACGCCAAACTTGACCAGGTCGGGGTCGGAGGCGACGAAGGCCTTCTTGAAGCCACGACGCTGAATCTCGCCGGGGACCTCCTTGATGGCGCCGGAGCCGTGATAGCTGATGTTGTTGAGGACGAAACGATTAGCCATTACTCTCTCCTTCTTATGTGAATAACCGACTGACCTATTATCGTCCTTGCGCACCTGACAAGCCGCAAAAACTGTTGCGTATTGGAAAAATGTGGGCCTCGGTTGACGTGGATCAGGCGGCCCGGTTCCCGCACGTGCGCATGCGGGAACCGGGCCGCCTGGCACCTATTTATGATTGTTCCTCTGCCCTTGTGCGCGGCAGGTCACTTCGGGTAGGGTTTGACCCATGGACGAGCAGAAGACATCCACCCTCCTTGCCACCGAGCGGGCAATGCAGCCGGCGGTTCGGCTGGTCACGCTTGCCTGCAGCGCCGGCGTCGCCGCCCTGCTTGGATGGTCGTTCGCGCACCTGTCGGCTGGTGCGTGGCTTGCCTGCGCGCTTCCGGCGCTCGTACTTGTGGCGAGCAACCTCCACTACCTGCGCACGCACGTGCTCACCACGGTGGGAATGATCCCCGTGGCGCTGTTTTCCCTGCTGCCGGCCCTTGTCAGCGTGCTGGAAACCGGACTTTTGGGCACCGTCGGCCGTCTGGCATGCACGCTGGCAGTGGCCGCCCTTGGTGCCCTGGCGCTGCTCTTTGGCTGGTGGGCGCTGCGGCTGCGCCGGGCATACGTTGCGCATCCGCAGCTAGCACCGGATGCTGCCCTCATCGTGCTGGGAGGGGCCATCAAACGCGGACGTCCCTGCACCACGCTCGCCCTGCGGCTCGACGTTGCCGCGCGCAGCTGGCACGAAAGCCCCACACGCCTTGTGGTGGTGACCGGTGGGCCCACGCCAAGCGGAGCGACCACCGAGGCCGACGAGATGGCTCGCTACCTGCGCGCGGCGGGCGTGGACGGGCAATCCATCTTGCTCGAGCGCCAGGCGCGCAACACCCGCGAGAACATGACCCTTTCCTGCAAGCTGCTCGACGCGCGCGGATTTGCTGGCCAGCGCTGCGTGGTCTCAAGCGACTACCACCTCTGGCGGGCCCTACGCGAAGCCCGCGCGCTGGGCATCAGCCTCACCCCCATGGCTGCGCCAACGCCGCCGGCAAGCATCCTGCAGCAATGGTGCCGCGAGATCCTCACCATCCTCTCGGGGCGCTAAGGTCGTCTCGCCATGCCGCGCGATCGATGCGGCAGTTGTTTCGCCTCTGATACGGCATCGTTACCAAAGCTTGGCGCTTCATTCACGTCCACGCATACATGGCTATGCTCAATGAGGTAGGCACACCCGGCGAAAGGCAACGCCATGACCGAGAAGCTTCTGCTGATCAACGACCTTGCAGGCTATGGCAAGGTGGCACTGGGCGCCATGATGCCCGTGCTCACCCACATGGGCTATGACCTCTACACCCTCCCCACCGCGCTGGTGTCGAACACCCTTGACTACGGGAAGTTCGAGATCCTTGACACCACCGACTATATCGAAGGCACCCTGCGCGTCTGGGACGAGCTGGGCTTCACCTTCGATGCCGTGGCCACGGGATTTATCACCGGGGAGCGTCAGGCAAAGCTCATCGCGTCATTCTGCGCCAAGCAGCAGGAGCAGTGCGTGCCGGTGTTCGTCGACCCAATCATGGGCGACGAGGGAAAGCTCTACAACGGCATTGACAAGAAGGCCATCCTGCACATGCGCGAGCTTCTGGCCACCGCCGACGTGGCTGTGCCCAACTACACGGAGGCCTGCCTGCTCACCGGCGCCCCCTATGCCGGCGCACAGGGAATGACGAAGCAGGAGGCCCACCGGCTGGTCGACTGCTTCCGGACCATTTGCCCCAAGTCGGTAGTCATCACCAGCGCCGCCGTCGAGCACCATCCAGCCGTCATCGGTTACGACCACGAGCGCGACGAGCGCTTTACCATCCGCTTCGAGGAGATTCCCGTGCGCTTCCCGGGCACCGGAGACATCTTCTCGTCCATACTCATGGGCAAGAAGCTGGCCGGCAAGACCCTCGAGGACGCCACAGCGTGCGCCATGCATGTGGTGAAGGACCTCATCCGCACCAACCAGCATGCCGACGACACCTTCAAGGGGATCCCGGTGGAGCGCTATTTGGGGAGTCTCAAGCGATGAGCGCACGACCTCGCATAACCATCGAGCTGATTGACCGGCTTGGGGCAATGCCCTGTCACCGCGGGCATTGCGTGGGCCAGCGCTTTGACTTTGACACCGAACGCGGCCAGCTCTGTCCCATGGCGGCTCACGTGGCGTTTCCCTACATCGATATCCTGCGCTACGGTGGCGAGATTCCGGGCCAGCCGGCAGGCACGGCAACGTTTTGCTGTCCCGACGTGGAGACCATCAACGTGTTTCGCATCACGCGCGAGGAGCCGCAGGCGTAGGGTGCGCTTGACTCATCTTGGCAATTAAGGGACACGCCTTTTTTCCCGCGGGGCAAAAAAGGGCTCTTCGAAACTTTTGGTGGATAGCACACCGCGGCCCCGCCGGCGTGTCCCCGCCGAGCGGTACCATC
>CACXFC010000035.1 GCA_902766835.1 uncultured Coriobacteriaceae bacterium
GTAGGTGGAGAACTTGAAGCCCTTGGTGTAGTCGAACTTCTCCACCGCGCGGATGAGGCCGAGGTTTCCCTCCTGGATGAGGTCGAGGAAGAGCATGCCGCGGCCCACGTAGCGCTTGGCGATGGAGACCGTGAGGCGCAGGTTGGCGCTGATCAGCGCCTGCTTGGCCTCGAGTCCCACCTGCTCGATGCGCATGAGGCGGCGCTGCTCGGCGCGGGTGAGCTCGATCTCGCCGGCCTCGGCGGCCTCCAGCTTGTCTGCTGCCTCGGTGCCCGCCTCGATCTTCATGGCGAGGTTGACCTCCTCGGCGGCGGTCAGCAGGTCCACCTTGCCGATCTCCTTGAGGTACATGCGGACCGGGTCGCCGGTGAGCATGACGGTGGAGGTGTCGGTGCGCCGTGCCCGGGCGCGGCTTGAGCGCTTGCGCGAGCGGGTCTTGGGCGTGGAGCGCAGGACCTCGTTGGCCACGCGGGCCTCCATGCGGGCCTCGGCGTTCTCGTCGTCATCGTCGTCGACGCCAAGGTCGTCATCGTCGTCGAGGTCGTCGTCCACCACGTCAAGGTCGTCATCCAGGCCCACAACGCCGTCGGCCTTGCCCGCCGTGGTGATCTCGATGCCACGGGAGCGGACGGCATCGTAGAGGTCGGACAGCTCGTCGTCGGTCACGTCAATCTCGGCCAGGGCGATCTGGATGTCGTCCTCGGTAATCTTGGCGCCGCTACCCCCGCGAGAGAGCTTGTCTGCTACCTCTTGGAGTTCGGAGGTCAGCGCGATGTTCTTGTTGGATTTTTTAGCAGCCACAGGCATCCTTTCGACATATGACTTAAGAATGGTACCCGTTCTTTTGGAATTTAAACAACCGAAGGCAACTGCTCCGTCAATTCACCAATCCTCTTCTGCAGCGTGGTTGCGCGACGGAACAGCTCCTTGCTGTCGTCGCCCACCGGCGCCGAGGAGAGCGTGCGAAGCCGGCCCCGAATCTGCTGGACCTCGCGCTTGCACGAGGCAAGCTCTACCACATCGAGCAGGAATGCCACCTTGTGGTCGATGTCCATGCTCTCGAGCAAGGCGATGCGGCCTCCGGCGAGAATGCGTGGCGCCTCGGGCACAACGGCACTGGCCGCCTGCACCACATCGGCCGGAGAGGTTCCCTCGGGAGTGGCAAGCATGGCCCAGGCTATGGTCTCGTTGCGCGGGTCTGCCCAGGTGAAGGTGGCCATGCGCTCGCCATGGGGCCGCAGGGCATCGGGCGCCGTCGCCATGAGCGCCAGAAGCTCACGCTCCGCCGTCACCTGGAAGCGCTCGTCGGAGGACAGGACGGCGAAGTCGATGTCGTGGGTTGCCGGTACGCTGGCGGGGGCAGGCGCCTGCTGGCCTACCTCCTGCGGGCGGTTGCGCACGGGGCGGTCCTTGATGCGCCGGCGCACCTCGTCGGTGCTGGTTCCCAGCATCTGGGCAATCTGGGCCGCATAGCCATCGAGCAGGATCGACTCCCTCAGGGGCACGAGCACCTCAGCCAGGCTGTCGAGGGCCGCCACGCGCTGCCCTGGCACCGAGAGGTCGAAGGAGGCAAGCCGGCGCTCGAAGACGAAGTCCATGAGCGGACGCGCCTCGGCCAGACGCTCGCGCATGGCCTCCACGCCGTGGTCCGCCAGATACTCCGCGGGGTCCTGGTTGTCGGGCAGCACGACGCACACCATCTCGAGCTGCGTCTTGTCCATGAACTGGACGGCGCGCTCGGCGGCCTTCTGACCTGCCGCATCGCCGTCGAACAGGCAGATGATGCGCCGCTTGGCAAAACCGGAGATGGCGCGCACGTGGTCGACGGAGAACGAGGTGCCCAGTGCCGCCACGGTCTGGGTCAAGCCCGCCTCGTGCATCGCAATGACGTCGGTGTAGCCCTCACAGACGATGGCCTCGCCCGTTGCTGCCATCGCGTCCTTCGCGCGGTCGAAGGCAAACAGGTGCTTCGACTTGTGGAAGACCGGGGTCTCCTTGGTGTTGAGGTACTTTGGCTTCGCGTCGTCCAGAACGCGTCCGCCAAAGGCGATCGTCTGGCCCTGACGGTCGTGGATGGGAAACATCACGCGCTCGTAGAAGCGGTCGTAGAGCCGGCCGTTGCGCTGCACCGCCAAGTCGGCGGCAAGCAGCTCCTCGGCCGTGAAGCCCTGCCCGCGCAGCGTTGAGACGAGCTTGCCGCCTCCCGGAGCGTAGCCAAGCTTCCAGCTGCGGCAGACCGCCGCCCCAAAGCCGCGGCCGCCTAGGTACTTCCTGCCTGCGGCGGGGCCGTCTCCGCGCCCGCGCAGCAGCATCGTGTTGTAGTAGGTTTCCGCAGCGCTTAGCGCCTCTATCAGGCGGTTCCTGCGCGGACCGCGACGGGCGCCGCGCTTCTCCTGAAGCTCGATGCCGGCCCGGTCGGCAAGGTAGCGAATCGCATCGGGAAACTCCAGCGACTCGCGCTTCATCACATAGCCAAAGATGTCGCCAGACTCGCCGCAGCCAAAGCACTTCCACAGGCCCGTCTGCGGATCCACGTGAAACGAGGGACTCTTCTCCTGATGGAAGGGGCAGCAGCCCCAGAAGCTGTTGCCACGCTGCCTGAGCTCGACCGTCTCGCCGACGAGCGCCAGCACGTCGGTGGCCTGACGAACCCGCTCCTTGTCCTCATCGGTGATCAAGCACGAACCTCCACGCCGCTCTCCCCCACATTGTGTCTGACCCAGTCGATGTTGCCGAGCACCACGCGCTCGAGCTCCTCGAGCGACGAGAACGGCCGCGATGCGCGCAGCCACGCCACGAACATCACCGCAAGCTCCCGCCCATACAGGTCACCCTCAAAGCCTAGCAGGTTGGCTTCGAGGAAGCAGGCGTCATGGCGCGACTCGAACGTGGGCGGCGTGCCAACGTTTGCCGCCGCGGGCCATGCCATGGTGCCGTCGGTCACCACGCAGGCGTACACGCCCTCGCTGGGCATGCACGAGCGCGCGTCGCAGCGCACGTTGGCCGTGGGAAAGCCAAACGAGGTTCCCTCTCCCCTGCCGTGCGCGACGCTTCCGCGGATGAAGTGGCAGCGTCCCAGCAGCGCGGCTGCCTCGCCCACGTGCCCCTCGGCAAGGAGCGCGCGGATGCGCGTCGACGAGACCGGCGCATCGCCGCAGGTAAGCAGGTTGTGGGCGACAACCGAAAAGCCCGTGTGCTCGCCGATGCCCCTCAGCGTGTCCACGTGGCCCGCGCCAAAGTGGCCGAAGCGGAAGTTGGTACCCACATGGACCTGGGCGACGGTGCCCAGCGCCTGCAGGAGGTAATCGACGAAATCGATGGGCTTCTTCTGCGCAAACTCGCTGGTGAAGGGGATAAGCAGAATCTCGTCCACGCCAAGGGCCTGGCAGATGGCGGCGCGATCGCGCACGCTCAGCAGCTGCCGCTCGGCGGAGGCGCCCGCTATCAGCTCCGAGGGGTCCGGGTCGAAGGTCACCACGACCGAACGCCCGCCACGAGCGCGTGCCTCGTTCATGCACGCCTCGATGAGGGCCCTGTGGCCCCGGTGCACTCCGTCAAAGGCGCCGATTGCCACGTATGCCGGCACCGCGGAGGCCACTGCCTCGCGAATGCCGGACACGGCAGGAACGGAGCCTCTCACCAGCTCTGCCAGCGCGTCTTTGGAAAGGGGGAAGTCAATCGTCGGTGCCTGCATGTCACCTCACCCCAGAGATGCCTTCGGGGAAGTTGGCCACACAGGCCAACCTGCCGCCCCGCTCCTCCCAGACGCCCATGAGCTTGGGGCCATCGACCAGGCTGATCCGCTCGCCCTCGTTCGGGCTGCGTCGCTCGCCTGTGGCCGTCACCACTGTGCGGCAGCCAAAGGGCCGACCCACCGATACGGCCTCGCGCTCATAGTCGTTGAGCTCGTGGCTTGGGTGGGCAAGCGCGCGCACCGGGTCCAGCGCGCGGGAAAGCACGCCAGAGGCCCCCAGCTGCTCAAGCTCGTCCAGCGTGAGGCAGCCGTCTATGGCGATGGGGCCCGACGAGGTGCGCCTCAGCTCGCACAGATGCGCCGCCGTGCCCATGCTGCGGCCCAGGTCGCGCGCGATGCTTCGGATGTAGGTTCCCTTCGAGACATGGAAGGCGCAGCGCCACACGAGCACTCCGTCGCGCCTCTCCACGCCCAGAAGGCTTGCCTCGTGAATGGTCACCGAACGGGTCGGGAGGCTTACCTCCTCGCCCGCCCGGGCACGGTCGTAGGCACGCCTGCCATCGACGGATATGGCCGAGTAGGCCGGCGGCACCTGCTCGCAGGGGCCAACCAGCGAGGCAACCACCGCGGCGGCCACCGCCTCCTCCGCCAGGCGCTCCGGCACCTCGGCGGTGCAGATGACCTCGCCCTCGGCATCGTCGGTGGCAGTCTCGGTGCCAAAGGCGATGCACGCCTCATAGCGCTTGTCATCGAGGGTGAGCATGCCCATCAGGCGCGTGGCCTGCCCCACACCCAGCACCAGCACGCCCGTGGCGGCTGGGTCGAGGGTGCCGGCATGGCCTATGCGGCGCTCGCCCAGCAGGCGACGCGCCTTGCCCACCACGTCATGGCTGGTCAGCCCATAGGGCTTGTCAAGGGCCAACAGGCAGTTGAGCCCGCTTGACGAGCGCTTCACGAGGCATCACGGCGCTCTTCGTCCTCCTTCTCGAAGAGCTCCTTGAGAAGCGGCATGGCCGCGCACAGCGCGTCGTCCACGCTGCCCTCGATCGTGAAGCCCGAGGCCGCCTTGTGCCCGCCGCCACCCAGGGCGCGCGCCACCGTCGAGATGTCGTGATGGCCCTTGGCACGCAGGTTGCCGCGCACCTTGCCGCCAGGTACCTCCTTCAGGAAGAGCGCAACCTCGGAGCCGGCAACCGAGCGCACCACGTCGACCAGGCCGTCAGACTCGTCGAGGCTTGCTCCGGTGCGTTCGATGTCGGCGATGGTGGCGTAGCTGTACGAGAGGCGCCCGTGCTCGAAGGTCGTGATGCGACCCATGACCAGCGATTTGAGGTGCAGAAACTGCAGGCGGAAGCTCTGGTACACGTTGAGCGAGATCTCGCTGGGGCTGGCGCCATGCGCCACGAGCTTGCTTGCCACCACAAAGGACTCGGCGTCGGTGTTCTGGTATTGGAAGCGGCCCGTGTCGGTGATGATCGCGCACAGCAGGCACTGCGAGATGCCAGGGGTGAGCTCCACGCCCAGATACTCGGCAAACTCCGCCACGATCACGCCTGCGGCAGCCGCACCGGGACGGATGAGCGCCACGTTGCCATAGGGCTTCTTGCAGGGGTGGTGGTCGATGACCGCCACGCTCTTGGCGCGCCGCATGACCTGCTCGCCATGGTTGAGGCGCGAGGCCACCGAGAGGTCGACGCTGATGAACAGGTCGGGGTCCTTCGTGTATGCGGAGGCGTTCACAAGCTCGTCCGAGCCCGGCATGAACTCGTAGATGCGCGGGCAGGGGTCGTCGTCGGCAAGCAGGCAGGTTACCTCCCTGTTCGGCCACCGCCGCTCGATGATCATCTTGAGAGCAAGCTGCGAGCCCAGCGCGTCACCGTCGGGATTGGTGTGCGCGCAGATCGCAATCGTGCGGGCCTCGCCGATGAGGTATGCGATGGCCCCGAAGAGAGAGTCCTGCTCGACGCCGTTGCTGGTTAGCATGCACACCCCCTACTCGTCCACGTCTTCGGACGCGGGTGCTATGGGGTAGCCATCCTCGTCCTTCTCCACGGCAAGCGTTTCGGGCACGTTCTGCAGCGCACGCGAGATGCGCTCTGCCTCGTCTGCCGTGGTGTCGATGCGAAAGACCAGCTCGGGGGTGACGCGCCAGCCAAGGGCGTGGCCCAGAAGCGAGCGAATGCGCCCCTTGGCGCGGGCAAGGGCCGCCGTGACGGCCTCATAGCGAGCTGCCTCGCAGCTCACATAGGCCACCACGACGCTCTTGTCGACCGACACCTCGCAGCCCGTGAGGGTCACGAGCTGGAGGTCGGGGTCACTCACCTCGAACAGAAGGATGTAGCCAAGCTTCTCGCGCGCCTGCTGAGCCATGCGCCGAGAGTTCTGATTCTGCTTCAAACCTATCGCCTACTCGGTACGGGCAACCTCATCGATGCGGTACGACTCGATGATGTCGCCGGGGTGGATGTCCTGGAAGTTCTCGAGGCCAATGCCGCCCTCGAGGCCGGCGCGCAGGCTCTTGACGTCGTCCTTGTAGTGGCGCAGCGAGGCGATCTTGCCGTTGTAGACCACGATGCCGTCGCGCACGAGGCGGACAGAGTCGGTGGAGGCAATGTCGCCCTCCTCCACGCGCACGCCAGCCGCAATGCCGACCTTGGGCACCTTGAAGGTGTCGAGGACCACGGCGTTGCCGGTGGAAACCTCAACCTCGGTGGGCTTGAGCATGCCGATGCGGGCTGCGTCGAGGTCTTCGAGGGCCTTGTAGATGACGTCGTAGGAGCGGATCTCGACGCCGGTGCGCTCGGCTGCCGCGCGGGCCTTGGCATCGGGACGCACGCCAAAGCCGATGATGATGGCGTTGGAGGCGTCGGCCAGCACGACGTCGGTCTCGGAGATGGCGCCCACCGCGGAGTGAATTGTGTTGATGCGCACCTCGGACTGGTCCATCTTCTCGAGGGAGTCCTTCAGAGCCTCGATCGAGCCCATGACGTCGGCCTTGATGATGAGGTTGAGCTCCTTGACCTCCGCCTGCTCCATGGTGGAGAAGAGGTTCTCGAGCGTGATGTGCTTGACCTTGTTCTGCTCCTCGATGCGGGCCTTGAGCGCACGCTCGTCGGCTAGGGCGCGGGCGTCGCGCTCCTCGGGGAAGACGCGGAACTCGTCGCCGGCCATCGGCACGCTCTGCAGGCCCAGGATCTCGACCGGGTAGGAAGGCTTGGCCTCCTTGACCGGGCGGCCCTTGTGGTCGAGCATGGCGCGGACCTTGCCGTAGGACATGCCGGCGATCAGGGCGTCGCCGATGTGCAGGGTGCCGCGCGTGACCAGCACCGTGGCAACCGAGCCGCGGCCGCGGTCGAGCTTGGCCTCGAGCACGTTGCCCGAAGCGAAGGTGTCGGGGTTGGCCTTCAGCTCGAGCACGTCGGCCTCGAGCAGGACGGCCTCGAGCAGGTCGTCGATGCCGAGCTTCTGACGTGCGGAGATGTCGACGAACATGTTGTCGCCGCCCCACTCCTCGGGGATGATGCCGTACTCGGTGAGCTCCTGGCGCACGCGGGTCGGGTCGGCACCGGCCTTGTCGATCTTGTTGACGGCCACGATGATGGGCACGCCTGCCGCCTTGGCATGGTTGATCGACTCGACCGTCTGGGGCATGACGCCGTCGTCGGCGGCGACGATCAGGATGACGATGTCAGTCACCTTGGCGCCACGGGCACGCATGGCCGTGAAGGTCTCGTGGCCCGGGGTGTCGATGAAGGTGATGATGCGGTCGTTGATCTTGACCTGCGAGGCGCCGATGGCCTGCGTGATGCCGCCGGCCTCGCCAGCGGCCACGCCGGTGTGGCGGATGGCGTCGAGCAGCGAGGTCTTGCCGTGGTCGACGTGACCCATGACCGTGACCACCGGGGGCCTGCTCTTGAGGGAATCGGGATCGTCGTAGAAGGTGAAGGAGTTCTCCTCCTCCTTGGTCATGACCTTGACCTCGCGGCCCAGGTCCATGGCCACCATCTCGATCTGGTCATCGCTCATGCTCTGCGTCATCGTGAGCGCCTCGCCCAGAAGGAACATGCGCTTGATGATGTCGTTGGTGGGCACGCCCAGAAGCTCGGCGAGCTCTGCGACCGTGGAGCCCTGCGGGACGCGCACGGTGTCGAGCTGCGAGAGGTCCTGGTCGTTGGCAATAGCCTGCTCGATGCGCTGCTGCTCGGCGGCCTCCTCGGCCTGCCTCTGCCTGCGCTCCTTGCGCTTGCGGCGACGGCCGGTGGATTCCTCGTTGGCCTCGCGGACGGCCTGACGGGCCTCGGCGAGCACGTGCTCGCGGTTGTACTCCTCGGCCTCGCGCGCCATGCGGCTGTAGCGGTCTTCGCCCTGCTCGCCCTTGCGGCCCTTGCGGCCGCGCCTGCGACCCTCGCCGCGCTCGGGCTCGGGACCGGCTGCGGGCTCGGGGGTGGCAGCAGCAGCCGTGCGGCGGTTGTTGTTACGCGCGGGAGCGGCAGCGGCGGGAGCCTCCTCGGCGGGCTTGGGACGACGTGCCTCGCGCTTTGCAGCACGGGCCTCCTCCTTTGCCTTGGCGGCCTCCTCCTTCTGGCGCTTCAGCACCTCCTCCTGCTGCGCGATCTGGTCGAGCAGGCTGGTGAAGTTGGTCGTGGTCTTGGGGGCGTTGTCGCGGATGCGGTTGCGCTCCTCTTCCTCGCGGCGACGCGCCTCCTCAGCGGCGCGGGCCTCCTCGGCCTTGCGGTGCGCCTCCTCCTCGGCACGGCGACGGGCCTCCTCGGCCGCACGCTCCGCCTCGCGGCGGCGCTCGGCCTCAAGGCGCTCCTGCTCCGCCTTCTCGGCGGCAACGCGCTCAGCCTCGGCCTTTGCCTCGGCCTCGGCGCGGCGCTGGGCCTCGATCTCGTCGGCACGGGCCTTCAGGATTGGCTCGAGCTTCTTGCGCACGATCGAGACGTATGCCGCGTCGAGCGTCGAGGACGCCGACTTGGCGGGAATCTTCATATCCTTGAGATGGCCTAGCATCTCCTTGCTGGTCATGCCATATTCGGTGGCAAGTTCATGCACGCGGGTCTTAGCCATGTGACCTACCTTTCGCACTTCGGGCGGCGCTTGACGCTCGCGGGGATGCTAGATGAGGGAGTCGGGGTCGTTGCTGACGTCAAACTCGCCGTACTCGGCAAGCTTCTCGTGGATGCCGCAGAAGCGCGAGCCCGGGCGTGCCATGTTGCGGCACTGGATGCCGGTGGGGCCGACGTACTCGCAGCGATGTCCGCCCTCGTCCTCCGTGGCGGCAGGCTCCACCTCGCGCGGGATCGAGCGCATGATGTCAGCGGCAAGCGACTCGTTCTTGATGTCGATGTGCATGCCCGTGAGGCGTGCCGCGAGGCGGGCGTTCTGGCCCTCCTTGCCGATGGCCAGCGAGAGCTGGTCGTCGGGCACGATGACGGTGGCGTAGTTGTTCTCGGGGTCAACCAGCACGCGGGTCACCTTGGCCGGCGAGAGCGCGTTGGCAACGCAGCGGGCCGGGTCGTCGGACCACAGCACCACGTCGACGCGCTCGCCGCGCAGCTCCGAGACGACCGTGCGCACGCGGCTGCCTTTGGGGCCCACGCAGGCGCCCACCGGGTCGAGGCGCTCGTCGTAGGACGAGACGGCCACCTTGCTGCGCACGCCCGGCTCGCGTGCCACCGAGCGGACCTCCACGACTCCGTCGTAGACCTCGGGAACCTCAAGCTCGAAGAGGCGCTTGATGAGGTCGGGGTGCGTACGCGAGATGATGATGGCCGGACGGCGGCGACCGTCGCGGACGGGGGCCTGGGCGTCGTTGGGGTTGCGCACGTCGACGATGATGGCCTTGATGCGCTGGTTGTGGGTGTAGCGCTCGTTGCTGGGGCGCTCGTTGCGCTCCTCGGGGTGACGCTGCAGGTTGTAGTAAGGCAGCTCGGCCTCGACGCCCTCGCGGATCTTGACGATCGTGAACTCGGGGGCGCTCTGCAGAACCGTGCCGGTGATGATGTCACCGATGCGGTGCGAGAACTCCTCGTAGATCTGCTGGCGGGCGGAGTTGTTGACGATTGCCTTGATCTCGGCCTTTGCATGCTGGGCGGCAATGCGGCTCGTGTCCTTGGGGGTCACGTCCACCTCGTCATAAGCCGTGTATTCCTCGGTCTCCTCGTCAAAGGAATCCTCGCGAGGTATGAGCTTGTATACGTAGACGTTGCCGCTCATGCGGTCGATAGTGACGCGTGCCTTCTCGCCCGCCTTGGTGTTGAAGTGAAGCACTTCCTCGTAGCTCTTGGCAAGCGACTGCTCGAGGCGCTCGATGAGGTAGAGCTGGTCGATGTGCTTCTCCTCGCAGAGGGCCATCAAGGCTTCCATCATGTCTGATGCCATGTTCTGTCCTTTCAGTCGGCAACGCCGCTAGGCGTCGAAGTTGGGTTTGATCTTGCAGCTTTTGATTTCGTCGAAGGGAATGCGGAAGGTCTCGCCATCGCAGCAGACGCTCACGTCGTCCCCCTCGATGCCGAGAAGCTCACCGGTGTACTTGCGACGGCCTTCGGTCGCCCTGGTGTTGAGCTGGACGGTCTCACCCGCAAACCGCTCGAAGTCATGACGCTTGCGCAGCGGGCGCGCCAGTCCCGGCGAGGAGATCTCGAGCATGAACGAATCGGGGATGGGGTCGAGCTCGTCGATGACCTCGTTGATCCATTCGCTCTGTGCGCTCACCTCATCGAGCGAGATGGTGGGCAGCTCTTCGTCGGCATGGTCGATCCTGACGCGGACGATAGGCGCGCGCTTGGCACCCACCACCTCGACGTCCACGATATCGATGCCACGGCCAACGGCCGCTGCTTCGAGGGCGTCGACAATCTGCTGTTCCAGAGGCGTACTCGCCATGGCTCCTCCCCTCTCGTATCTTCTCCACATACAAAAGGAAGCGGGGCAAACGTTCTGCCCCACTTCCTCTCAGCAACAATTA